>NZ_JBGTZB010000001.1:0-114197 GCF_041807825.1 Streptococcus sp. E24BD
TCAACAATTTGTTGCTTAAAGTCATCACTAAATTGACGACGGATTTTTCTAGACATAGAGTTCTCCTGTTTTCTTTAGTGTAGAACACTTTATAAATTCTGTCTAGTTTAGTGTAACCGATTCAGAAAAATCAGTCGACGGTATTGAGGTACCTGCTAAGTATTCTCTGTTTCTTGATGCTACCTGCTGTTCTGTATTTTGGGACAGCTCTTGCTGTTATCCTCTTGACTATTGGGTAATGGTCCTATGGCTACGCTGATGTTGTCTATCAAGGGCAGGCTTATACCATTGTGTACACCCATAAGACCTCTGGTTTGTTTTTTTCAGAAGACCAAACTTTTAACCGAGTATTTATACCAGAAAAACACTTATCGACCGATCCGTGAGCGACAAGAAATCATTAGTTATGACCCTAGCTATGCTCATGACAACTTACGATTTCAGCTACCAAAACCAGAGGAGCTGGCTGGTTACCTGGATAGCTTTACCGATCTTGATGAGAATTTGGAGAATCAATGAAATTAACCTTACACGAAATCGCCCAAGTGGTGGGTGCTAAAAATGATGTGGCTGCCTTTGATGACCTGCCACTGACAGGACTAGAGTTTGATAGCCGAAAGATTGCATCAGGCCATCTTTTTGTCCCGCTCAAGGGTGCTAGGGATGGTCATGACTTTATCGAGACAGCTTTTGAGAACGGTGCAGTAGCGACCTTTTCGGAGCGTGACTTGGGAGAGCGCCCTCACTTGTTGGTCGATGATTGCTTGGTAGCCTTGCAAGAGCTGGCTAGCTACTACATTGACAAAATGCAGGTGGAGGTCATCGCTGTCACAGGCTCAAATGGCAAGACCACGACCAAGGACATGATTGCCCAAGTCCTAGCAACTACCTACAAGACCTACAAGACCAAAGGCAACTACAACAACGAGATTGGGCTGCCCTACACTGTTTTTCAGATGCCAGATGATACAGAAAAGCTGGTGCTGGAGATGGGGCAGGATCGTCTGGGTGATATTGCGCTACTGTCTAAGATTGCACGCCCTCGTCTATCTGTGGTGACCATGATTGGAGAGGCGCATTTGGAGTTCTTTGGTAGTCGGGAAAAAATCGCTGAGGGCAAGATGCAAATCACTGACCACATGCCAGACGGGGGCTTGCTGATTGTTCCAGACGATGAGATTATTCTGCCATTTTTACCTCACCATCAGACTATCATCAGGGCTGGTCAGGACATCCAGCTGACAGAACTTGTCGAGCACAAAGAGAGTGTGGACTTTTCGGTCAATTTTATGGCGAAAGGGCTTCATCTGCCTGTGACAGGCAAGTACAATGCCACCAACGCCATGCTGGCAGCCTATGTCGGCAAGGAACTAGGGGTGACAGAAGAGGCGATTGTGACCAGTCTAGCTGATCTCGTCTTGACCCGCAACCGTACCGAGTGGAAAAAGGCAGCCAACGGTGCTGACCTGCTTAGCGATGTCTACAATGCCAATCCGACGGCGATGCGCTTGATTTTAGAGACCTTTTCAGCCATTCCTAAAAATCCTGGCGGGCAAAAAATCGTGGTCTTGGCAGATATGAAGGAGTTAGGAGCAGCTAGTTTTGACCTTCATGCTCAGATGATGGACAGCCTAGACCCCAAGGTGCTAGACAGGGTCTTCCTCTATGGGGAGGACATCCGAGCGCTCTATGATCAGGCTGTATCAGTCTTTCCAGCTGGTCGCGTCAGCCATTTTATCAAGACAAAAAATCTAGATCAGCTAGAGGAATTGACGCAGGCGCTCAGAGCAGTCCTTGAGCCAGCCGACCAAGTCCTCTTTAAGGGGTCCAATTCCATGAACTTGAGCCATGTGGTAGAGGCACTGGAGGTTGAGAATGCCTGATTTTTTCACGACCCAAGCTAGTCAAGCTCCTGAGCTATCTTTGTTGGTGCGTGCTAGCTTGTTAGGAATGTTACCGATTTTGCTTTTGCTGACCATTCGCTATAGAGACAAAGTAGCCTATCAACGGATTTTCCAAGGGTTGCAGCTGGTACAATTGGTATTTCTGTATAGCTGGTACCTATCAGACGGTTTTCCGCTGGAGGAGAGTTTGCCACTTTACCATTGCCGGATTGCCATGTTTGCGGTACTCTTCTTGCCAAAAGCATCGCTCATCAAAGATTATCTCGCTTATTTAGGGATTGGTGGTGCCATTGTTGCCTTTGTTTATCCTGTTTTTGATCCCTTTCCTATCTGGCATGTGACGACTGCTTCCTTTGTGCTGGGGCACTACACCCTCTTTGTCAATGGCTGGCTGTATCTACTTGGTAAACAGAAAGAGGAAAACCTCACTGTGCTGAGGAGTTTGACGTATAGCTTGGTGATTAACTTGTTCCTCTTGTTGGTCAACCAGCTGACAGGCGGAAATTACGGATTCTTAGCGGTAACACCTCTGGTCAACAGCCATAATATCTGGCTCAATCTTGTTCTTGTTACGCTTGCCAACCTTGCCTTGGTAGCCTTGGTGCAGAAAGGGCAGAAGCGATTGCTAGAGCTTAGTTAACTAATTCCTTCTGTTTTTCAGGAGGAATTTTTATAAGGTTTGAAAAAGCCCTTCTTTTTTGGTATAATAGGAGGGTTAAGATTATAAGAGGACTATCCAATGTAGCAATAGACAATCATCATATCCGTATTGAAAACCAGCAGACCAGCTCTGCTATTTATCAAAAAAGAAGAAAGAAATACCATGAGTTTACAAGATCAGATTCAAAAACGCCGTACCTTTGCCATCATCAGTCACCCAGACGCAGGAAAGACCACCATCACTGAGCAGCTCCTCTACTTTGGGGGTGAGATTCGCGAGGCTGGGACGGTCAAGGGCAAGAGGACTGGTAACTTTGCCAAGTCCGACTGGATGGACATTGAGAAGCAGCGGGGGATTTCGGTGACCTCGTCTGTCATGCAGTTTGACTATGCGGGCAAGCGGGTCAATATCCTGGACACCCCGGGGCACGAGGACTTCTCTGAGGACACCTATCGGACCCTGATGGCGGTGGATGCGGCGGTCATGGTCGTTGATTCGGCCAAGGGGATTGAGGCGCAGACCAAAAAGCTTTTTGAGGTCGTCAAGCACCGCAATATCCCTGTCTTTACCTTTATCAATAAGCTGGACCGCGATGGTCGTGAGCCCTTAGATTTGCTCCAAGAGCTGGAGGAGGTGCTAGGCATCGCTAGCTATCCGATGAACTGGCCGATTGGGATGGGCAAGAGCTTTGAGGGGCTCTATGACCTGCATAACCAACGTCTGGAGCTGTACCGTAGTGAGGAGCGGTTTGCGCCTTTGGAAAATGGCGGAGCTCTCTTTGCCAATAACCCCTTTTATGAGCAGGTTTTGGAAGACATTGAGCTCTTGGCTGAAGCTGGAAATGAGTTCTCCCGTGAGGCGATTTTGTCTGGAGATTTGACCCCTGTTTTCTTTGGATCAGCCTTGACCAACTTTGGCGTGCAGACCTTCCTTGATACTTTCTTAGAGTTTGCACCAGAGCCGCACGGTCACAAGACCACGACAGGTGAGGTCATTGACCCACTGGATAAGAATTTTTCAGGCTTTGTCTTCAAAATTCAAGCCAATATGGATCCTCGTCACCGTGACCGGATTGCCTTTGTTCGTGTGGTGTCAGGCGAGTTTACCCGTGGGATGGCGGTCAATCTCCCTCGCACTGGCAAGGGAGCCAAGTTGTCCAATGTGACCCAGTTTATGGCGGAAAGCCGTGAGAATGTCGAAAATGCGGTGGCTGGCGACATTATCGGTGTCTACGATACAGGAACTTACCAAGTCGGCGATACCTTGACCTTTGGAAAGAACAAGTTTGAATTTGAACCTCTGCCGACCTTTACTCCAGAGATTTTCATGAAGGTCTCCGCTAAGAATGTCATGAAGCAAAAATCCTTCCACAAAGGCATTGAGCAGCTGGCGCAGGAGGGGGCGATTCAGCTCTACAAAAACTACCAGACAGGCGAATACATGCTGGGAGCGGTCGGTCAGCTCCAGTTTGAAGTCTTTAAGCACCGCATGGAAGGTGAGTACAATGCCGAGGTTGTCATGACACCCATGGGCAAGAAAACCGTTCGCTGGATCAAGCCAGAAGACCTAGACGAGCGTATGTCTTCTAGCCGCAATATCCTAGCAAAAGACCGCTTTGGTCAGCCCGTCTTCCTCTTTGAAAACGACTTTGCCCTGCGTTGGTTTGCGGACAAGTATCCCAAAGTGGAATTGGAAGAGAAGATGTAGATGTTATTAAAAAGCTTAGCATTAGGGTTAATGAGACCTTAATGCTAAGCTTTTTTTAGATTTTATTGCAAGTTTAATCGATGTGTCATGATATAATTTGTCGCCAAGTAGCATCCTACACCCTGAACAGCTGATGTCAAGAGTACAAAAATAAGGTAGCCATTATCGAATAATAATCCTGTATCACTGCTTGAGTCTGGCAAGATAAAACTTGATAAGAAACTAATCAGAATATAAAGGGCAAAATAAGCGACAACACTCATCAGTTCACGCCGATTCTGAAAGAGTTGACCGATGGAAATCGCCAAATAAATCAGTAAAATACTTGCTAACTGGCTGACGATGACCACCAGCAGAAGTAGAGGAATTGAAATATACTGAGAAAGTTGGGGCAAGAGGTTTGGCAATAGCACCAAGAGATTTGGTAAATCAATTAATGGCGCAATGAAAAAGAAGAAAGCCAAGACTACTGTTGCTGATGAGGCAGTCATCCAGAAAAACGCCGCCGTTAATTTAGATAGGATAATCTGATGATTTGACACCGGCAAGGTTAACGTTAGGTAGCCCTCGCGCCCATAAATGTTTTTATAGAAGCGGTTGATGACTAAAAACAGGGTTGCAAGTCCTAAACCGATGGTTAGAGCAATAATCGTTAGTAAAGCAAGAAAGTAGAGATGATCCTGTAAGGAAAAGATACTTTCTGAGTATTCTAAGGTATTGTCGAGCCAAGCCCTGGTAACAAATCCAAAAATTGGTGAGATGATTAAGGTTGCCAGATAGAGCAACAGATACCATTTCCCTGCAGCTTTAATTTCATATTTGATGAGTTTTCCAAACATAGTATCCTCCTAAACTCTGAATGTCTCACGAAAGAGAGCATCAATTGATTTCCCATGCTCAGTTCGCAGGTCATCGGTGTTGCCTTGTAAGACAAGTTCCCCTTTTTTGATGAAAATGGCCTCATCTAAAATCGGCTCGACATCACTGATGAGATGAGTAGAGATGATGACAGAACTATCAGGGCTATAATTATTGATGATGGTGCGTAAGATATAATCTCGTGCAGCAGGGTCAACCCCACCAATTGGTTCATCAAGCACATAAAGTTTAGCACGACGACTCATCACAAGAATCAGTTGAACTTTTTCCTTGTTTCCTTTGGACAGGTTTTTCATGAGACTAGTTGGGTCAATGTCAAGGTCAGCCAACAAGATTATCGCTCTGCCATGGTCAAAATCACTATAAAAATCGTTGAACATGGTTAAGAGGTCTGATACCTTCATGTCGTCTCGTAAGTAAGTGGTATCTGGTAGATAGGATACGATAGCTTTGGTTGCTGGCGAAGGGCGTTGACCATCTACAAGCAACTCACCAGAACTTGGTTGCAACAGACCGTTGATGAGTTTGATGAGGGTTGTTTTCCCACTTCCATTTGGTCCCAATAGACCGATAATTTTTCCAGCATCAATTGTCAAGTTCAAGTCATTGATGGCTTGGTGATTGCCATATGATTTACTGAGGTGATATAGGTGCAATAAGTGCGTCATTGTCAGTCTCCTTATCTTCTTATCGTATAGAGGTAAACGAGTAGAGGCATTGAGGTAAAGGGTATGCTATTACTTATTCCTAACATTATCGCTAAGATAAGTAGTGAGTCTCCACTCTTTTTGGAAAATTTCTTAGCCTTTAGTTTCCTTGAGATAGGCTTTAATCTCAGAAGTGATGTCCTTCTCGCTAAAACCAAGGGTCAGCATTTTTTTGATAAAGGTTGCAATTTCATTTGCAGCGAGTTCGTGACGTTTTTGGTCGATGAGTTCCTGATCATCAGTTACAAAACGTCCAGATGTCCGCTTGGCATAAACCAAGCCCTCACGTTCTAATTCTGTAAAAGCACGCTGCATCGTATTAGGATTTACACCAGCTTTTTCTGCAAAATCACGCACCGTTGGCAACTGCTCGCCACTCTTTATTTGGTAGCTAACAATTTGTAGCTTGATTTCTTGCACAATTTGTGAATAAATGGGCGATCTTTCGTCAAATGTCCAGACCATAATCTTTTTCCTTTCGCTTCAACGACCCAAAGGGTCTGTTAGTTTATCTCCTATCTAATAAATGAGATGAAAGTGAAACTCAATCAGTCATTTATCAGCAGTTGATGTTGTCGTGCTGCTTTGCCTAGTCCAACCTTTGTTTTTAGGTTGCTGAGACTAGCGCATTTGACGAGTTGTTCCGTCAATCAAGATGATTGACCTTTAAAGTCCGTAGGGATTGAGGGACCCAGCAGTGTTTTTCAACACTAAAGTACCTACTAGAACGGTGGAGGGAAAACTCAACATCCAACAAAGCTGATAAAAATTACCCCTAACCATTGTGTCTCGTTGATTTAATAACAATAACATGGAAGGCTGTAACGCTTGTCACACTCTTGATTTCTCAAGCATCAGTTTGTACTATTCTAATCATACGAAAAAAACTTAGATTTGTCAAGTGAAAACTCTTTTATAAAATAGTATAATAGACATAAGCATCAAGTAGTAGTTGTTCCCAGAAAAACTACTGCCACAAGTTTTGAGGAGGTCAGAATGTTTGTACCCTTAGACACAAAGACAGTCTACTCATTTTTAGATAGTTTGATCGATTTGCCAACCTACATCAGTACAGCTAAAGCTTTGGGCTATCAGAGCATTGGTATCATGGATAAGGAGAACCTCTACGCTGCTTATCATTTTATTCGTCAGACTAAAGCTGCTGGCTTGCAACCCATTCTAGGGATTGAAATCCATCAAGCGATTGCTGGGCTGGAATTGCCAATTTATCTCATTGCTAGGAACACAGCAGGCTACAAAACCTTGCTCAAATACTCCAGTCAACGGCTCACTGATGATGTTGTCCCTGACCTGCCAGAAACTGATGATGTTGCTGTTGTTGTCCCCTACCAAGAGGGCATTGAAGAGCTGGACTTGCCCCATCATGCCTTTATCGGTGTTTTTTTAGATAGTCCGCAAAAAGTGTTTAACCGTCCACTGCTCGCTCTACAAACTGTTCGTTACTTTCGCGAGGAAGAGACGCAGGAATTACGCGTTTTGCATGCTATCCGTGATAATCTACCTTTGCGAGATATTCCGCAGCCAACCTCTCATCAGTTGCTTTATCCTGCTGAACAGATGACCGAGCAGTTCAGACAAAGGTTTCCAGAAGCTTTGGAAAACCTCGAACATTTGGTGACAGGTATCGATTATCAGTTTGATACAGCTCTAAAACTACCGCGGTTTAACCGAAACCGCCCTGCCCATGAAGAATTACGTGACCGTTCAGAACAAGGACTGCGTTCAAAAAATCTCTGGCAGCCCCTTTACTGCAATCGATTAGATGAAGAGTTGGCCGTTATCCACGACATGGGCTTTGATGATTACTTTCTTATTGTTTGGGACTTGCTCCGTTTCGGACGTCATCAAGGCTATTATATGGGTATGGGAAGAGGTTCTGCAGCTGGCAGTCTTGTCGCTTACGCCCTAGATGTTACTGGTATTGATCCCGTGGCTAATCATTTACTGTTTGAACGTTTCCTCAATCGCGAACGTTACAGCATGCCAGATATTGATATTGACCTGCCTGACCTTTATCGTAGTGAGTTTCTACGCTATGTCCGTGATCGTTATGGCAGTCAGCACACCGCTCAAATTATCACTTTTTCAACATTTGGTGCTAAGCAAGCTATTCGTGATGTTTTCAAACGCTTCGGAACGTCTGAATACGAATTAACCAACATAACGAAGAAAATCGGTTTCAGAGACACATTAGCCAGCGCTTACGAGAACAATATCAGCTTTCGACAGCTCATCAACAGTAAGCCCGAATACCAAAAGGCTTTCGCTATCGCCAAGCGTATTGAAGGACAGCCACGTCAGACCTCTATCCATGCGGCTGGTATCGTGATGAGTGACGATGAGCTTACAGACCATATTCCCCTTAAAAATGGAGAGGAGATGTTCATCACGCAGTATGATGCTCCTGCCATCGAAGCAAATGGCCTCTTGAAAATGGATTTTTTAGGCTTAAGAAATTTGACCTTTGTTCAAAAAATGGCAGAAAAAGTCAAGGAAGAGACAGGTGTTACGATTGACATTGCAGCTATTGACCTAGAAGACTCAGCAACCTTGGCACTGTTTGCCCAAGGTCGGACCAAGGGCATTTTTCAATTTGAACAAGCTGGGGCTATTAACCTGTTGAAACGAATTAGGCCAAGACGATTTGAAGATGTTGTCGCAACGACCAGCCTCAATCGTCCAGGGGCTAGTGATTACATCGATAATTTTATCAAGCGACGAGAAGGAAGAGAAGCCGTTGATTTAATCGATGATGTGGTCGCACCGATTCTAGCACCAACCTATGGTATCATGCTTTACCAGGAGCAGGTGATGCAGATTGCCCAGGCCTATGCTGGCTTTAGCCTTGGAAAAGCCGATTTGCTAAGGCGTGCTATGTCGAAAAAAGATAAGGCTGAAATGAACAAGATGGAAACAGAATTCCTTCAAGGCGCGGCTACACTTGGTCGCAACCTAGAGACAGCAAAACGCCTCTATCAAATGATGGCAAAATTTGCAGGATACGGTTTTAACCGAAGCCACGCTTTTGCTTATTCAGCATTAGCTTTTCAGCTCTGCTATTTTAAGGCCCACTACCCAGCCGTTTTTTACGATGTCATGCTCAATTACTCGAACACCGATTACATTGACGATGCACTAGCCGCAGGCTTTCAGCTGGGACGACTCTCGATAAACACGGTTCCTTACTATGACAAAATAGCAGAGCAGACGATTACACTTGGGTTACGTCACCTACGGGCAGTGCCAAGAGAGCTTGCTTACTCGATTCTTGAAAGCAGAGCGAGTCAACCCTTCGAAAGCATAGAAGATTTCATCACCCGTCTACCTGTCAAGTACCACAAAACTGAGCTACTAGAGCCCATGGTGCAGGTCGGACTGTTTGACCAATTTGATCGCAATCGTCGTAAAATCATCTCCAACCTAAGCCATCTCTTCACCTTTGTCACCGAGCTAGGTAGTCTGTTTTCGGGTAGCTCCTACAGTTGGCTGACTGCTGAGGATTACAGCCCATCAGAGAAGTATCAGCTAGAAATTGACTTGTTAGGTGTTGGCATTAGTCCACACCCTCTTGTAACCATTAGCAAACAAGAACAGGGTAATTTCATCCCTTTATCTGAGCTAGTTGTTAATAGTCAAGCCACCATTCTCGTTCAACTGATGAGACTTCGCGTCATTAGGACAAAAACGAACGGGCAACAAATGGCTTTTGCCACCGTAACAGATACCAAGCAACAATTGGATGTGACCCTTTTCCCAGAAACTTATCAGTTGTACCATCAGCAGTTAGTGGAAGGGCAAATCTACCTGATGACGGGGCGTTTGCAGGAGCGAAATGGTAACTTGCAGATGATTCTCTCCCAGCTGCATCAGCCTGTCACGGAAAAGTGCTGGATTCAACTGTCTAACCATGACCAAGACAAGGAAATTTTAGCTGTTTTAACAGAACATCCTGGTAACTATCCTGTCGTTCTACACTATGAGGACACTAAGAAAACACTTCAGATAAAACAGCCACGAGTGCAAAAAACGCTTGCACTGATTGAGGAACTAAAACCTCTTGTAATGAAAACGATTTTTCGATAAAATTTTGATACTATTCATTACATTTTTTTCTAACTATGCTATAATAGATAAGTCAAATTGATTTTGAGTCAACTGGTTGACAGTTGGTTATTTTCCTAGAAAAGGAGTTACAAATGAAACGTATTGCTGTTTTAACTAGTGGTGGTGACGCCCCTGGTATGAACGCTGCTGTCCGTGCCGTCGTTCGTAAGGCGATTGTCGAAGGTATGGAGGTCTATGGTATTAACCGTGGTTACAAAGGCATGGTTGAGGGAGACATTTTCCCGCTAAACGCTCGCGGGGTGTCTGATCGCTTAACACGTGGAGGTACCTTCCTCCAGTCTGCACGCTACCCTGAGTTTAGGGAATTAGAGGGCCAACTCAAAGGAATCGAGCAACTGAAAAAACACGGTATCGAAGGTCTTGTTGTTATCGGTGGTGACGGTTCTTATCATGGTGCTATGCGTTTAACAGAACATGGCTTCCCAGCTATCGGTGTTCCTGGCACAATTGACAATGACATTGTCGGTACAGATTTTACTATCGGTTTTGATACAGCTGTTAATACTGCGACAGAAGCCTTGGATAAAATTCGCGACACCTCATTTAGCCATAAACGTACCTTTGTGGTTGAAGTTATGGGACGCAACGCCGGTGATATTGCTCTCTGGTCTGGTATCGCCTCAGGTGCTGACCAAATCATTATCCCAGAAGAAGAGCACGACATCAATGATGTTGTTGCTAATATTCGTGATGGGTATGAGAAAAAAGGAAAAAATCACCACATTATCGTCTTAGCTGAAGGGGTGATGCGAGCAGAAGATTTCGCAGAGCAATTAAAAGCAGCCGGTGACACAAGTGACCTCAGGGTGACAGACCTTGGTCATATCCTGCGCGGAGGGAACCCAACGCCACGTGACCGTGTTCTTGCTTCATGGATGGGAGCTCATGCTGTTGAGTTGCTTAAAGCTGGTCGTGGAGGTCTTGCTGTTGGTATTCACAACGAAGAATTGGTTGAAAGCCCAATCCTTGGTACAGCAGAAGAAGGTGCCCTGTTTAGCTTGACTGAAGACGGCAATATTATTGTTAATAACCCACACAAGGCACGTCTTGACTTTGCGGCCCTTAACCGTGACTTAGCACATTAATCTATCGTAAAACAAAAAGGAGTATCCTAACAAATGAATAAACGTGTAAAAATTGTCTCAACCCTTGGTCCTGCAGTTGAAATCCGTGGCGGTAAACGCTTCGGTGAAGAAGGTTATTGGGCTGGTGAGCTTGATGTTGAAGCATCAGCTCAAATTATCGCTCAGTTAATTAAAGAAGGTGCTAACGTCTTCCGTTTCAACTTCTCTCATGGTGACCACGCTGAGCAAGGCGCTCGTATGGCAACTGTGCGTCGTGCAGAAGAAATTGCGGGAAGAAAAGTAGGTTTCCTGCTTGATACTAAAGGTCCTGAAATCCGTACAGAACTTTTTGCTGACGATGCTAAGGGATATGATTACAAAACTGGTGATCAGTTGCGTGTCGCTACTAAACAAGGTATCAAATCAACACGTGATGTCATCGCCCTCAACGTTGCAGGTGCTCTTGATATTTTTGATGATGTTGCTGTAGGAAACCAAATTTTAGTTGACGATGGTAAACTTGGTTTGACTGTCATCGCAAAAGATGAGGATACCCGTGAATTTATCGTTGGTGTCGAAAACGATGGCAAGATCGAAAAACAAAAAGGTGTTAACATCCCTTACACCAAAATTCCTTTCCCTGCTCTTGCTGAACGTGACAACGCGGATATTCGTTTCGGTCTTGAGCAAGGTCTCAACTACATTGCTATCTCATTTGTTCGTACGGCTAAAGATGTTGAAGAAGTTCGTAATATCCTTCGCGAGACTGGCAATGAGCATGTGCAACTAATTTCTAAAATCGAAAACCAACAAGGTATCGAGAACCTTGAAGAGATTCTTGAAGCCTCAGACGGTATCATGGTAGCTCGTGGTGATATGGGTATCGAAGTACCATTTGAGATGGTTCCTGTTTACCAAAAACAAATCATTTCAGCATGTAACGCTGCTGGTAAACCAGTAATCACTGCAACAAACATGCTTGAAACCATGACTGAGAAGCCACGTGCGACTCGTTCAGAAGTTTCTGATGTGTTCAACGCCGTCATTGATGGTACCGATGCAACCATGCTTTCTGGTGAGTCAGCAAATGGTAAATACCCTGTTGAAGCTGTTCGTACTATGGCAACTATCAATAAGAATGCCCAACACCTTCTTAATGAATACGGTCACTTGTCATCTGACGCTTACCACCGTGATTCTAAGACAGATGTCATCGCCTCAGCAGTAAAAGATGCAACTAACTCAATGGACATCAAACTTGTTGTAACTGTGACAGAAACTGGTCATACTGCACGTGCTATTTCCCAATTCCGCCCAAATGCTGATATTCTCGCAGTGACATTTACTGAACTTGTTCAAAAGAGCCTCATGCTCAACTGGGGTGTTATCCCAGTTGTTACAGACAAGCCAAAATCAACTGATGACATGTTCGAATTGGCTGAAAAAGTTGCAATCGAACAAGGTCTTGTCGAAGCAGGTGACAACATCATTATCGTTGCTGGAGTTCCTGTAGGTGTGGCTGGTTCAACCAACACAATGCGTGTACGTACAGTACAATAATCTAAACCGCTAGTAGCCAGTTAGATACTTACTTATCTACTGGCTTTTTGCACTTCTGATTTGATTAAGTAGGTCTGATATGTCAATTGTTCAAAAATCAATAAAGCTTGTCCTTGCTACTAGTTTTGCGATCTATTTAGCTCATCAATTTGGTTTGCTGTACGCTAATTCAGCTGGTGTTATCGCTTTACTTAGTGTGTTAGATACGAGACGTACCTCTTTACTTGTCGCAAAGGAGCGATTGCTGGCGAATTTGTTGGGTCTGTTTCTAGCTAGTTTTGTTTTTTCGATACTAGGTTTCTCACAACTTAGCTTAACTTCTTTTCTGGTGCTCTATTTGCCCTCGGCATTTTATTGGAAACTTGACAAAGGGATTGCGCCAAGTACTGTCCTTGTTCTTCATCTTTTTCAAGAAGGGCAAGTAATGTTCCAGCTTTTGTTAAATGAATTGGCTTTGTTTGGCATCGGGACTGGGCTTGCTTTAGTAGTTAATCTCTACATGCCCTCAAAAGCAACAGCTATCGCCCAATACCGTCAGCAGGTTGAGGAGCAGTTGCGAGTGATTATGCGACGATTCGAGTCTTTTCTCCTGTCAGGCAACGGTATTAACGAAGGCTTGCTTGTCATCGAGCTTGAACAGCTTTTAGAAACTGCCCTGGATCTAGTTTATCAAGAACGTCATAACCAAATCTTCCATCAAACCAATTATGATGTCCATTATTTTGAAATGAGACGGATGCAAGCAACTATTCTAAAACGAATGGCAAAGCTCATCAACGGACTCAAGGAATCATCTCCAGAGAGCATTATTTTAGCTCAGCTATTTTCAGAAACAGCCCAACAAATTAGTGAAAAAAATTCGGGTTATAAACTGCTCAAGGATATTGATGCTTTCTTGACCTCTTTCCGCAAACGAGAACTGCCTCAGACACGATTAGCATTTGAAAATCGAGCCTTGCTCTTTCAGTTACTCAATGATATGCAACACTTTATTCAAGTGAAGTTGGATTTTTATCAGCATTATGAAGGAATCTTGCTCAAAAATGAGCCAAATTCGGCACCTGAACTATAAAATCTGTTATAATAGAAGAAGTAGTTGAAAAGGAGGAGCTGATGCTAGAGCAACCATTGTTAAAACCGGATCAGGAAAATGCCTATGATCATGTTATTGAACACCTTAAGA
Organism: Streptococcus sp. E24BD; assembly: GCF_041807825.1. Taxonomy (NCBI): domain Bacteria; kingdom Bacillati; phylum Bacillota; class Bacilli; order Lactobacillales; family Streptococcaceae; genus Streptococcus; species Streptococcus sp. E24BD. Next base: position 13,812 of record NZ_JBGTZB010000001.1, read on the forward strand.
GCAAGCAGATACGGATTACAGAAACGCGAAAAGCTGTCACCCGTTATATGATTACCACAACGCATCACCCTAGTGCTGAGCAAATTTATCAAGACCTACTCCCTATGATTCCTGGAATGAGCCTGGCTACCGTTTATAATAACTTGAGGGTATTAGTGGAAGCGGGATTTGTCTCTGAACTCAAACTTTCTAACGATAACACGACTTATTTTGACTTTTTAGGTCACGAGCACTTGCATGTTGTGTGTGAGTCTTGCGGCAAAATTGCGGATATCATGGATGCAGATGTTTCGATTTTCAAACAGACTGCCCAATCGGCGACTGGCTATAAAATCAGCAAGGAACAGTTTCTCCTCTACGGGATTTGTCCTAGCTGTCAGAACAATTAAAAATCCATTCTGAACTTATTCAGAATGGATTTTTTCGATTATAATGTTACAGCGTTAAAGGTGTCACCATGTTCAATATCACCATACTGGTAGCCACGGTCAAACCAGCGTTTACGCTGCTCAGATGTCCCATGTGTGAAACTATCAGGCACCACTCGCCCGTAAGCTTCTTTTTGCAAGGTATCATCTCCAACTGCATGAGCAGCAGCCATCGCTTCTTCAATATCGCCGACATCAAGATAACCTAGACCATCAACATATTTTGCCCAAGCGCCTGCATAATAATCAGCCTGCAGTTCTAAACGAACAGTTAGCTCATTAGCTTGTTTTTCAGACATCCCTTGACGTGAACGTGCGTATTGGTTCATGATTCCTGACTCATTCTGCACATGATGACCGACTTCATGTGCAATGACATAGGCCATCGCAAAATCACCCTTGGCACGGTATTTGGTCGTTAATTCACGATAGAAAGAAATATCTAAATAGACAGTTCGATCAGCTGAACAGTAAAAAGGTCCAGAAGATGCCTGTCCGACTCCACAAGCTGTATGTGTTTGTCCGGTATAGAAGACCAACTTCGGCGCATTATAGGTCTGACCATGGCGACGGAATTCTTCTGTCCAAAAGTCCTCTGTCGATGCCAGAACCTTACTAACAAATTCAGCTTCGTCATCAGTCACATCACTGGCTGGCGTCCCAACTTGAGTTGATTGGTAGGAAGAGTAGCCAGTATCTCCGCCCAGAAGATTCCCCATTCCTCCCCCAGCAAAGACCAGTAAAAGCAAGAGAAGAAGTAATTTACCCTTCCAGCCCATGCGTGAAAATAATAGTGGTAGTAAAATGTTACCACCAGACATGCCACCTTGTCTTCCATAGTTCCCGCCTGGCAATGAACCCGATTGCCCACGTCGGTCTTCGACGTTGTTACTTTTTCGTAAATGATCAGTTTTCATACGATTCTCCTTTAGTGATAGCCTTATTATACGTTATTTTCTTAAAAATGTCATTAGACTTGCCTTTAGTTTATGAAAAGGTTATAATGGCAATTAGAAAGGTAGGCAACATGTCCATTGAGCTAATTATTATTATTGTTTTAGTAGCTTTTTCTATTGTCAAAATCGTTTCAATCAGCAAAGTCACCAAACTCATGACTGAAAAAATCAAAAAAGAGGCAGAAGAAGCTAAACAAGCAGAAAAAAATGAGAATTAACTACGGTTTACATGATAAGGTTAGAGTTGGTATACTTTCCAACTCTTTTTACATAATTATAATTACGCAAAAACATAGTATTTCCTAATAGAAAATGCTATTAAAACAAGGGAAAATCTGCTATAATAAACCTATGGAAATTGAAAAAACCAACCGAATGAACGCCTTGTTTGAGTTCTATGCAGCGCTCTTAACAGATAAGCAGATGAACTATATCGAGCTTTACTATGCCGATGATTATAGTTTAGCAGAGATTGCAGAGGAGTTTCAAGTTAGTCGGCAGGCTGTTTATGACAATATCAAGCGGACAGAGAAAATCTTAGAAGATTATGAGATGAAGCTCCATATGTACTCTGATTACATCGTTCGTTCCCAGATTTTTGAAGAAATAGCAGAGCGCTATCCAGAGGAGGGGTTCCTACAAGAGCGACTAGCCATCCTCAGCAGTATCGATAACCGTGAATGATTTTTACGTAACTTTATTTATGTAAAAATCAAATTTACATCAAAACATAGACAAAAGGAGGTTTACATAATTTATTTTATGTAATATTTTATGGCATTTGAAAGTTTAACAGAACGCTTGCAGGGCGTTTTCAAAAACCTGCGTGGTAAGAAAAAGCTGAATGAAAAAGATGTTCAAGAAGTCACCAAGGAAATTCGTCTGGCTCTCTTAGAAGCTGACGTTGCTCTTCCTGTCGTTAAGGACTTTATCAAAAAAGTTCGTGAGCGAGCCATTGGTCACGAAGTCATCGACACGCTCAATCCCAGTCAGCAAATTGTCAAAATTGTCAACGAAGAGCTGACAACCATTTTAGGTTCTGAAACAGCTGGTCTTAACAAATCGCCAAAAATCCCAACGATTATCATGATGGTTGGTTTGCAGGGGGCTGGTAAAACAACATTTGCAGGCAAGCTCGCAAACAAGCTCATCAAAGAAGAAAATGCTCGCCCACTGATGATTGCAGCGGATATTTATCGTCCAGCTGCCATTGACCAACTTAAAACCTTAGGTCAGCAAATCAATGTCCCTGTTTTTGATATGGGGACAGAGGTCCCTGCGGTTCAAATCGTAGCAGAAGGTCTCAAGCAGGCACAGATAAATCGCAATGACTACGTCCTCATCGATACGGCAGGTCGGTTGCAGATTGATGAGAAGCTTATGGAGGAGCTACGTGATGTCAAGGCACTAGCTCAGCCAAATGAGATTTTGCTGGTTGTCGACAGCATGATTGGTCAAGAAGCCGCCAATGTTGCTCGTGAATTTAACGACCAGTTAGACATCACAGGGGTCATTTTAACCAAAATTGATGGTGATACTCGCGGTGGTGCCGCCTTGTCTATCCGCCACATTACTGGTAAGCCGATTAAGTTCACTGGTATCGGTGAAAAAATTACTGACATAGAAACCTTCCACCCAGACCGCATGTCCAGTCGTATCTTAGGGATGGGTGACCTCTTAACCTTGATAGAGAAGGCTTCAGCCGAATATGATGAGAAAAAATCGTTAGAATTGGCTGAAAAAATGCGGGAAAATACCTTTGATTTTAATGATTTCATCGATCAGCTGAATCAGGTACAAAGCATGGGCCCAATGGAAGACCTACTTAAAATGCTACCAGGTATGGCTGGTAACCCGGCACTTGCTAATCTCAAGGTTGACCAGCGCGAAATCGCTAGAAAACGCGCCATTGTCTCATCCATGACCCCTGAAGAACGGGAAAATCCAGACTTACTGACACCGAGCCGTCGTCGCCGTATTGCTAGCGGTTCAGGCAATAGCTTTGTTGAGGTCAACAAGTTTATCAAAGATTTTAACCAAGCTAAGGTCATGATGCAGGGGATGATGAATGGGGATATGACTCAAATGATGAAGCAGATGGGTATCAATCCCAACAATCTGCCGAAAAACCTCCAAAATATGGGGGGGGGTCTGCCTGATTTTGGTGGTATGGATATGTCTTCCCTCAGCGATATGATGGGGGGCGGTGCTATGCCATCTATGTCAGATATGTTTGGCGGCGGTCTCAAAGGGAAAATTGGTGAATTTGCCATGAAGTCCGCCATGAAACGTCAGGTTAATAAAATGAAAAAGGCCAAGAAGAAGCGTAAATAAGATAATCAAACTCACACCTTTTGATCTGCGATTGACAGAAACAAAAGGTGTTTTTTAATCATGCACTTTTTAATTAATAAAATAGTTGACTTTTATTTTTTTATCAGTTATAATTGATAAAATCCGAATGAAAAAAGGTGTATTATAGATGGATATTAAAAAACTACCTAAAACCGAGCTACATTGCCATCTGGATGGTTCCCTATCATTCTCAGCCATTCGTCAACTAGCCCGTTGGGCCGATATCAGTCTTCCAGAAAGCGATGAGGAGTTAAAAAGACTTGTCACAGCTCCTTCAGATATTAGTAGCCTTAATGATTATCTAAGTACTTTTGATACTATTCTTCCTTTGTTACAGACTAAAAAAGCACTGAGGTTTGCTGCCTATGATGTGGCTCAGCAAGCCGCTAAAGAAGGTGCCATCTATGCTGAAATTCGTTTCGCACCAACCCTATCCACCGCTAAGGGGCTGACTGCCATAGAAGTCGTCGAAGCGGTTTTAGATGGCTTTGAACAGGCTCAATATGATTTTGGTATTGTTGTCAAAGCCTTGGCTTGTGGGATGAGGCAGTCAAATCTTGATGAAACTTATCGCATGTTTAAGGAAGTTAGTCGTCTTGCGACACGAGGGCTAGTTGGTTTTGACTTTGCAGGAAATGAGGCTGATTTTCCGACTGGTGTTTTAGAAAAAATCATCACAGATACTCAGGCGCTAGGGTTGCCTTTTACCCTCCATGCTGGAGAATGCGGGTGCGCTAACAATATTGCACAAGGTCTGAAACTAGGCATTAAGCGGTTTGGTCATGCGACAGCCCTATCCTTATCAGCAGAGATTCTTGACGATTTTGTTGCGAAAGAAGCAACTGCTGAATTATGCTTAACAAGCAATCTTCAAACAAAAGCAATTTCTGAATTAAGTGAATATCCTTACCATATTTTCTACGATAAAGGCGTACGAATAACGATAAACACCGATAACCGAACAGTTTCTGACACCAATTTAACAAAAGAATACCAATTATTTGCTGATTATTTTGGGGTATCTATAACAGATTTTTTAAGGTTTAATGAATATGCTTTAGAAGCCAGCTTTACCACTCCAGCGGAAAAAATGAAACTTTTGGAAAAATTACATCAGGGCTACGCACCATTTTTAAACACAGACAGCAATTAACTAGACAGAGTTGAGATGAGCAAACAATTCATACTTGAGATTGTCAGCGCATCCTACTCTAATTTTCACCTTACATCTTTCCGAAAAACTATAATTTTCTTGAAAAATATATCTTTCTATGCTATACTACTTATATAGAAAGATATAGTATAGGTGATTTATGCGACGTGAGTTGTTATTGGAGAAAATTGAGGAATTAAAAGGAATGATGCCCTGGTATGTCTTGGATTATTACCAGTCCAAGCTCGCTGTTCCTTATAGTTTCACGACCCTGTACGAATATCTAAAGGAATACCGTCGATTTTTTGAATGGTTGCAAGATACAGACTTGGTCAGTGCTCAGCGGCTGGCAGATATCCCCTTGGATACACTGGAACATTTAACCAAAAAAGATGTCGAAGCCTTTATCCTCTACCTACGAGAGCGTCCTCTGCTCAATGCTAATACCACCCAACAGGGAGTCTCGCAAACGACCATTAACCGTACCCTGTCAGCTCTTTCAAGTCTTTATAAATACCTGACGGAAGAGGTCGAAAACGAACAAGGAGAGTCTTATTTTTACCGCAATGTCATGAAAAAAGTCTCCACCCAGAAAAAAAGAGAGACTCTAGCCTCTCGTGCGGAAAACATCAAGCAAAAACTCTTTTTAGGTGATGAAACGACTGCCTTTCTCGACTATGTGAACACCGAGTACGAGCACAAACTCTCCAATCGTGCTTCTTCTTCTTTCCGAAAAAACAAGGAGCGGGACTTAGCGATTTTAGCTCTGCTATTGGCGTCTGGCGTGCGATTATCCGAAGCGGTCAACCTCGACCTCAAGGATGTCAATCTCAAGATGATGATCATCGACGTGACGCGAAAAGGTGGCAAGCGCGATGCTGTTAATGTGGCAAATTTTGCCAAACCGTATCTGGAAGCCTATGTCGCTATTCGCAAGCAACGCTACCGATCAGAAAAAACGGATGTTGCCTTTTTCTTGTCTGAATACCGCGGTAAAGCTAATCGTATCGACGCTTCTTCTATTGAAAAAATGGTGGCAAAGTACTCCGCTGACTTCAAAATCCGTGTCACTCCTCACAAACTCCGCCATACGCTAGCCACTCGCCTCTACGATGCCACCAAGTCTCAGGTCCTTGTCAGTCACCAGCTCGGGCATGCCAATACCCAAGTCACAGACCTTTATACCCATATTGTCAATGATGAGCAAAAAGATGCCTTAAACAAGCTATAATGTTACATATTTATAATTATGTAAAACACCAACTCGGAAAGTCGGTGTTTTTTTACGGTTAACTTCTTGTGAATACGATATTGATAACAAGGTCGGGGTGCAATAACTGCTTAACCCGACATTTATCGGCGATGTAAGCTTCTAACTCAAGTTCAAGGTCAGGCTGTATTGGCTCTGATAGGGCAACCTGTATATCAAATGTTGCCTCACTATAGCTTGCAGAAACCTCAACTGGAAAATCCTCGTTTCCGTGTCGTCGTGCAAAGTAGCCTTGGACACACATGCTGACACAAGAGGCTAGGGCAACGACAACCAAACTGACAGGGGTCTCTCCTTGTTCAGTTGTTGCAAATGTGGTGATTGGCTCCCCATAACCTGTTGATTTCACTTGAAATAGCTGTTCCCCTTTGACGTATGTCTGATACATCACTTGTTCTCCTGATCCTCATCCTCATTGGCTGATACAGCTTTTTTGAATTCGGTAATCATTTTACCGATGGAAGCGCCTAGTTCTGGTAGTTTTTGCGGTCCAAAGATAATCAGAGCTGCAATCACAATAACCAAAACACCTGGTGCACCAATATCTCTTAACAATCCCATTATTATCCTCGTTTCTTTTCTACACTTCTACTTACTATGATACCAATTTCATAAATCAATAGCAAGGGTAAACTCATGATCAGGTCACTAATCACATCTGCTGGTGTTAACATCACTGCCAAACAAATCATGGCAAAATAAGCCTGCCTACGATAGCTTCTTAGGAAGCGAGCATTAACAAGACCTAGACGTGTCAAAAAGGCGATAATAACTGGAAATTCAAACAAAATAGCTAACGGCAGGGTGGTGTGCCAAACGAAAGACAGGTAATTTTGTGCTGTTATCTGGGTGATAAATAAATCATCTCCCAATGATAGTAAGACCCGAAATAAAGACGGTGTAACCAGATAAAAACCAAATGCTAAGCCTGTGATAAAACAGGCAAAAACAGCTGGAATATAGGTCAGTACCCCTCTTACTTCACTAGGTTTTAGCGCGGGACGAACATAAGCCCAAATCTGATAAGTGATGAATGGCAATATCAGGCTGAAGCTCATCAAGCTCGCCAACCGAACATAAATCCATAAAATATCATTCGGACCAAGAACCAGCAATTTTTGTTTCAGGGGACTGGTGATAAAACGATACAGTTCAGGTGACCAGTACAGACTTAGGATAAAAAATCCGACAAAGGTCAATAAGACAATGATGAGCCTTTTCCTAAGTTCGGTCAAATGCTCTAAGATACTTTCTTCTTTATGGGTCATGCTTCCCTACTTTTTATAACAAACAGGCTAACAGCGACCGCCAGAATAAGGATTATCTGCAGTAGGACAACTTCCCAGCTCGGATAAATGCCCAACCAGTCAATACTTGGCAGCCAAGTGATGTGATGGCTCGAAACCTGATTGGTCAACTGTAAGGTGTGAATGCTGACACCTAACATCTTAAAGGCTAGCCCATAAATCAACCACCCCAAAACATAAAAGAGACGGTTAATCGGCAATCGTTTGGCAGAATTCAAGAAAATGACGGTCAAAACGAGTAAGCAGGCTAGGGCTAGTCCAATACCAACCAAAAAATCAGGCAGGGAAATGTGAGGCAACATGCCTGCATAAAACAAAATGGCCTCAGCTCCTTCACGAAAAACAGCTAAAAATGATAGAAGAAACATGGAAAAGAAAGATCCTGTTGACATGACAAGAGACAGTTGTTTTGTCATATAAGCTTGCCAGGCAGTAGCTTGAGATTTACGATGTAACCACATGCCGATGGTCAGCATCATCACAACCGCAAAAATACCAATAAATCCTTCTAAAATTTCACGGTTAGCACCTGAGGTAAAAGTTGGAAAGAGCTGATGGAGCAACCAAGCTGTCACTGCGCTCGCTACTAGTCCTGCTACTGCTCCGCCATATACCCAGCGTAAGCCTTTCTTTTGCCCGACTGAGCGTAAGACACCCACTAAACTCAAAACAATGAGCAGAGCTTCAACTCCTTCACGTAGCAAAATCAACATGCTATCAAAAGGTGTATAAGCCGCTGTCGTATCAATGGTTTTTAACTGACTGATTAAGTCACGCAGGTCTTGCTGCGAATCTTTTTCAGAAAACTTTGCCATGATAATCGGTATCTGGCTTTCTACCTGACGGTACAAACTGGCATTCCTTGTGCTGACGGCACTTTCAAAGCTCGGCCAGGCAAGAATAAATTCACGCAACTGTTGTTGTCCCTTGATCAAGTTTCCCTCGTTAGAAGCTTTTACTGCTGCTTCTAGGGTGGCAATGCCTTGACTGAGACTAGAAATCGTGGAAATGGCAGCTACGTCTTCTCCTGAAACAAATGCCTTAAGCGCCGTTTCTAGCTCATTTAACTGGCTAATGATGAGTGTTTTGTCTAAAGGGTCGGTCTCGATAGCTGCTCGCAAAAAGGATAAAGCTGTTTCGATACGCCCATAATGCTTAATGGTTGGGCGAACCAGAGCCTCATGACGTGTCCAAACACTATTAAAGGCTAAAAAGGCTGTTTTTAACTCCTCTCTATCCTCTACACCGCTGATGGTTTGGCGCAGGCGCTCAAGAGCTGGAAAAACCTTGTTCTCAAATTTTTCAAGTTCGGTCTCGTAATCGACAGGATTTTGTTCCTGTTCAAACTGCAGCAACTGTTTGGATAGATTAGTGAGTTCAGCTTCTGTGATGGTTTTATCAGATAAGCTATCGGCTACTGCAACTAAAACTTCCTGACCTGCTTTAGACTTGCTCTCTTCTAAAGCAACAAATGCTTGCTGGAAATTTTCTAGCTCTGTGAGAGCTTTGTCTGCTTGATGATTTTGTAGAGCTGTTTTGGCATCGGAGATTTTGATAAAAAATTCACTGTAAGACTGGGCATGAACTGGGCTGACAAACAAGGCAAATGCCGCTATTATCAGCAACACAAGTCTATTCAAATAAGTCTTGACCAAGATAGCCTCCTTTTTTGACACCAGCAAAGCAAGCAAATAGCCCAGAACCAATATGAGTGATGTATTCATTAAGCTTATCACTGGCCCCCATCATGGTCTGGATTTTGACAAATTGGTCAGGGTCCTTTTGAAAGGAGATAAAGAGCAGACCAGACTCAAATTGCCCTGTTGTCTCGTTAATCCCGTCAGAATAGCTATAAGAACGACGATAAAGCTCCAGACCGGTTTTCTTAGCCAGATGAACATGAGAATCAACAGGAATGACAGGATTTCCTTGAGCATCTGTTTTCTCAATATCGACTGTGGCAAATTCATCAGTTTCTCCCAAGGGTGCTCCGCTAATCTTATGACGACCGAAAGTGTTTTCTTGCTCTTTCAAACTGGTCCTATCCCAGGTTTCTAAGTGCATACGAATTTTTCGAATCGCCATAAATGTCCCATCTGCCAGCCAGTCCTTACCATCGTACCAGATAATATCCTGCTGGGCTTTAGGTTTTGTTGGGTTGGCAGTTCCGTCTTTAAATCCAAAAAGGTTACGTGGTGTTTCCTTACCGTTGCCGATGGCTGTAAACCCAGACTGACTCCATTTCATGGTGACTGAACCTCTGGCTTTCCTGATTAGATTGCGAACAGCATGAAAGGCGACTTGCTCATCATCTGCACAGGCCTGAATCATGATGTCGCCACCTGTATAACGTTCCTCTAGCTGCTCACCAGGAAAGGGCGGAAACTCTTTAAAAACACTAGGAATTTTATGGGTCCAGCCTAATTTTTCCAGAAAACGTCTGCTAATGCCAAAGGTCAAGGTTAAGCGATAAGGATTTAGCCCGACGGTTTCTCCAGTATCTTTTGGCGGTAAGTGAATGTTATCTGGTTCGTCTTCGACAGCCTTACCATCAATGAGGTTCTCAGCATAGACCGTCCAGTCCTTAAAGACCTGACGCAACTGATTTCTATCTTTTGTCGCCAAATCGAGTACCACAAGGTAGATGTTTTTCTGCACTGGGCTGACGATACCGGCCTGATGACGGCCGTAAAAGGCAAAACTATCCTGACCGACCAACTCGTTTTTAACTGATTGAACCTGCTTGGTCAAGAGACCTCCGACGACTGATGAACCGACCAGTGCTCCAGCACCTGCTAAACTAGCCTGCTTGAGAAAATCTCGTCTACTCAGTTTTTTGTCGAAAAATCTTGTTTTTTTATCATCTTGAGTCATCGATGTCTCCTATTCAATGACAATCCCCATTTGAGATAGGGGTTCACCTAACTTCGTGACCGCTTCTGACAAGGCACGTGTGTCTTCCTTGGTCAAGTCAGTATAGGATTTGTAGTTGGTACCATCCGTCATGTGGCTGTCAAGTAGCGCATGTACATATGCAAATCGAGCCTCCAACTCTTTAACAAGGTCAGAATTCTTTTCTTGTAAGAGCAGACGGAAGAGGTCAAAAATCTTTTCTGCTCCCTCGATATTGGCGCGGAAGTCGTACAGATCGGTATGCGAGTAGATTTCTTCTTCACCGGTTATCTTGCTTGTGGCAACTTCGTTGAGCAAATCAACCGCTCCCGTAGTCATCATGTCTGGAGTCACATCAACTGTTGATACCTTGGCACGGAGTTCCTTGATGTCTTTGACCAACTGGTCAGCGTATTCGACCGTTCCCTCGGTCGTGTTATTTTCCCAGAGAATGCGTTCGATACGGTGAAAACCAGACCAGCCCTCCTCCGTGTTATTCTCATCGACATAGTCTACCAAACGGAAATCAATTCGAACATCCAGCTCACCGAAACTCTCTGCAATCGGTTCGCTCCGTTCATAAGCCATCCTGATAATGGGATAATGCGCTTTAGCTTCTTCAAGTTTGCCCGCTTTTAAGAGCTCCGCCCATTTTTCGGTATCCGTCAGCAGCTGGTCGATTTGCTGTTCAACAAAAGCCTGATAGTCCTTAGTAATCTGATTTAACTGGTCTTGATTATTTAGGACAACCGTCTGACCAGACGAGGGAGATGTTGCCGTCGGGCTGTTTTGAGCACAAGCTGCAAGGCTAAGGGTAGCTACTGCCAATAGGGAATAACGCAAAATATTCTTCATTGTAACCTCTTTCTAATGCTTATATTATAACGGATAGGAACGAGGCTTGTAAACCATTTCTCAAATATGAGAACTGTTATAAAATAAGCTATCTCCACTCTCTTCTATCGTGACCTTTGCCTGGCTTTTTGGTAAAATAAAGAAATGAAAAGCATTCTTAAACATTTCAAACCTTATGACTATCTTTTAATTGGGGTAACCCTGCTAATCAGCCTATCGCCTTGGTTTATTACTCTCTGGAAAGCCCAACACCCGCAACCAGCTAACCTGGTTGCTGTTGTCAAAATTAAGGGTGAAATTGTTGACCAGTTCGACCTGACTGCTGACAGCACCAATCAGACCATCACATATACCCCAAATCCTGGTCAGTATAATATTGTCGAAATCGACAGCGGGCGGATTCGGGTCAAGGAAGACAACAGTCCTGATCAGATTGCTGTTCGGACTGGATGGATTAGCCAGGCTGGACAAGTTCTGGTCTGCCTGCCCCACCAATTTCTCATCGAAATCCAAGGTCAGGCTAGCGAGGATGAGCTTATTTTACCGCGATAGCAAAAAAGCCCAAACTAGGGCTTTTTCTTCTTAACGAAACAGTCCAGCAATCAGCAAGACCAGCACATAGAGCCCGCTCCAAAGCACAAAACTCTTTATGCTCTCTATAAAAGTCTCCCGTTTGACCTGATTGGCTGAAAAACGTTTGATACTGCTCAGGTGCAAGGGAATAGCTAAGCAGATAAGCAAGCTCCACCAAGGTAACAGCCTTAGCAGAACAGCTAAAAGAAAACTCACCCAAGGCAGAGCGGACAACATTTGATAGAGCTTGACTGAGCGGTCCGGGGTCAAGTAATGCACCAAGGTGTAACGGTGATTGCGCACATCCTGTTCATAGTCGCAGATATTGTTGGCAAGCATGATATTGGCAATCAAGGCCACCAGAGGCAAGCTGATTAAGGCTAGCTCAACGAGAGGCCTGACATTGACTTGCAAGCTGAAGAAACCATCCACCCAGCCACTGCGGACAAAGTAGGTTGGGTACTGGACATAATTGGCCAAAAAGAAGATGCCAAAACCCATGGTCACTCCAGAAAAAGCTTCTCCCAGAGGCAGGCGAGACAGGGGCAGAGGACCAAAGGTATAGAAAATCCCAATCAAAAAGCAAACCATACCCATAGGCAGGAGCAACCAGTCCGTCTGCCAGACCAAGACCAGAGATAAGGCAGTTGCTAAGCCTAAAAGACCAAAGATAATTTGGACCATTCGATTATAATCGAGCCGATGTCGCCCAATGATATTATCTTCTGTTTTATAGAGTATGTCCTTAGCCTTCTTATAGTCCATCGTATTGTTGATGGCAGTGGTCGTCAAATCAAAAGTCAAGACCGCTAGGCTAAACAAAAAGGTATTGAGCCAATCCAGCTGACCGTACCAGTAACGGTACCAGAGCAAGCCCATGATCAGTGGGAAAATACTAGCCACTTTGGTCTTAAGTTCCACAAACTCTAAAAAAATTGGTAGGGTTAATTTGGTTTTAGTTGGCAAGGTGATACTCCTCGTTGCTTAATTCAAAGGTGTTTTTCAGACCATCACTAACATGAACTCCGTGGTCCTTGTCAACGAAAACAGCTTCCGCATCGTCCAGTTGGTTGATATGGGCAAGTCCTTCCTCTAAGCCCATGACAAAGAGACTCGTAGAGAGAGCATCAGCCTGGGTAGATGACTTGGTAAAGACCGTTACGCCGGAGATACTGTTGTCAATCGGGTAGCCCGTTTTAGGATTAAGGATATGGTGATATCGAACCCCATCCACTTCCAGATACCGCTCGTAAATGCCAGAAGTCACAATAGAGCTGTCGGTCTGAAGCACACTGCCAACCGTTGCTCCACGGATTTCGTCAGGGTCTTGAACACCAATCTTCCAGCCGTCAGGATTGTTGGGAGAGCTACCCATAACAATGACGTTACCTCCTAGATTGATGACGGCTGTTGTGATGCCTTTCTTGACAAAAAGATTTCTAATCTGGTCAGCAATGAAGCCTTTAGAAATGGCTCCCAGCTCCAAAATCATGCCTGCTGGAATTTTTACGGTCTGGTTGGTCTTGTCTAATTCAATTTTTCGATAGTCGATATGATTTAGCCCTTCAGTAATTTCTTCATCCGATGGTTTTCTGGCCTCAGTTGACCCAATTCGCCAGAGCTGACTGATAGCCCCGATAGAGATGTCAAAACGACCTTGGCTGGTCTTAGAGACCTCAATAGCTTCTTCTATCAGGCTAAAGGTGCGCGAATCCACCTTAATAGCCTCTTTACCTGCAGCCTGATTAATCTTGTAAATGTCGGACGTTTCTAAATTAGTGGAGAGTAGGCTTTCAAGCTCTGCTATTTCAGCCAAAGCTTCCTCCATAACCTCCTCTAGACCTTCGTGGTAGATGCTAAGGGTGACGACGGTGTGAAGGAGGGACTCGGTTCGGGTCAGGGGTGTTTTGGTGACGGTCAGACCGTCAGTGTTTTTGGTCTGGCAGGCGGTCAAGAGGGTCAAAACCAGACCTACAAGGACAAAAAAGCGTTTCATAAGATCCTTTCTTTGATAGGCGAAAAGCCCTCAAATGAGGACTTTCTTGACAATTATTTGATGATGATAGTCTCAGTTTTGCCTTCTTTAGCAGCTGCAATCAACTCAGCAATTGATTTTTTGAAGTCGTTAGAGATGGTTGTTGCGCCTGAAACTACTTCGATGTTCTCAAGACCTGGTGTTGCAACAACGCCAGCGTTAAGTTTCTCGATAGCTTCTGCATGAGAAACGCCAACTTTATCTTTCATGTTGGTGTTATACTCAGCACTCTCACTTTTAAGTTGACCTTCAGCGTTGATGTAGTCGAATTTAGACTCAACTACTTTAGCGTCTTTAACAACAATCGTGTGAGTAATTTTCCAACCGTGCTCATCTGCTTCAGCACCTTCTGCTGTGTAAGTCCCATCAACAAGAGTGCCGTTAGTTGCACCTGATGTTGCTTCTGCTGAGCTTGAAGCTACCACTGATGAGCTTGCTTCTGAAGATGTAGCGGCAGTTTCTTCTTTCTTAGCACCACAAGCAGCCAGCGTCAAGCTAGCAGCCAAAACAAGAGCACTGTTTAAAAACCATTTTTTAGACATGTATGTTCCCTTTTCTATTTGTTTTTTTACTACTTAATGTTACCATATCGTGATAAAATTGTCAAATTTTTTTCGACAATTTTGCCAAAGACTGTGAGGATATCCCCAATTCCTTGAAAGCTCGTTCGGCCTTAGCCAAATAAGCTATTTTTAACCTTCTCGTTTTTTCCAGAGCCTGACTGGTTGCCAGTTTATCCATCAAAATCTGCAAATCTTCCTCTGACCAACCGTGTTTTTGTCGCTCATTTATCCAGCCCTTAAAATCAGGATAACCAACAAAGGCATAGAGGATTGGAGCCGTATAAATACCGTTTTGCACGTCCTGAAACCGAGGTTTACCTGACTGACCTAAAGCCTGCTCATAATCTAAGAGGTCGTCCGCTAGCTGAAAGGCCATCCCCAGAGCCCGTCCTGCCTGATGGGCTAACTGGAGCTCACGAGGACTACTTCCCACTCTCAGACTACCACCTTGACAGGCTAAGGAAAATAGCAGAGCTGTTTTACCTTGGATTTGTTTGAGGTAGTCTTTGAAGGTAATTTGGAGATTGTAGTGATTGAGGAGTTGACGGATTTCACCAACTAAAACCCCATCAATCAGCCGATCTTTAAGACCGTCTGGTGATTCTTTCAGACCAAGCAGTTGTAATCCCTTGGTTGCCAAATGTCCCGCCTTAGTTAAGAGGTAATCTCCTGTGTAAATGGCTAAGCGATTAGAAGTTACCTGATGCAGGGCTTCAATGCCTCTTCTGTAACTGGCCCCATCAATCACATCATCGTGCACCAGGGTGGCCAAGTGAAAGAGTTCTAAAGCAGCAGCCAGGTAGTAACGCCCTTCCCTTAACTCTCCATCCAACTCCAAGGCGACCAGGAGGATTAGACCAGACCTCAGGTATTTACCAGGAGCGGTGATATAACGTGCTACTTCCTGTCCAATCAGACCAGGCAAACCCTTAGATTCATCCAGCATAATCTGACGAACCTTAATCAGCCCAGCCTGAACCTGAGGAAAATCATCCCAAATCGGGTGAACCATAATAACCTCTCCTTTCGTCTCTTGTCGCTTGCAGAGGGAGTGAGGGGCCAGAGATAGTATTTCATCTTTTCACCCCTTGCTCGATTACTCGGGGTGAAAAGATAAGAATAACTTGCCAATTCTTCCCCCTGTGTCTTATTTCATTAACCGCGAACCTAAGAAGGTCAGGAACCTTGTCCTAACCTTTTTACATTTTCTTTTTATCCTTATTCTGGTTGAGAAAACGCATTGCTCTGCTATTTCCCAAAGGTAATCCATAAACTATTTCTTCTGCCCATAAATGTGGCGTTCTTTACCGTATAGGAGGCGATCTAGCTGGTTACCTAGCCAAGGCATTACCCAGTAGTCCAGACCAAAGGCTTGACCAGCGCCACCCATGAGGGCGATAGCAACTGGAATAAACCAGATGTTTACCCAATAGAACATGCCCGACAGGCTGAACATAGCCACCATACCAGCGGTTATTGCAGAAATCAACCAAACAAAGAGACCAGCAATCAGAGCCAAACCGATGGCAATCTCAACGAAGACCATGAATTTTTGCATGAGAAGAGCTACTTCTTGATTAGGCATCATAAATTCCATAATGGACGCAAACCAATCTGGCATTTGTTCAAAGACCGTCATCGGGGTTTCGCCGTAAGTGTAGCTCAGGCTAAAGACTGGCTCAGCCACTTCTGCTGCTGCCATTGAGGCACTGGTTGTTGCCTCCACTGCCTGAGAAGCACCTGAAACTGTCTCTTGCAACCAAGGAAATGGAAAGACCACCTTGTCTCCCAACCACGAGGTTGTGCCGAAGAGACCAAAAGCTTTTTTCAAGCCTTCAAAAAGCCAGACACTACCGTAGAAGACCCGCAAAGGCACTAGCCAGAGACGATTGCCTTTGCTGGACAAATGGCCACCAAAGACGTTACGACGGTTTTTGACATCAAAGAACTCGTGACGGGTATAGGTCACCATGTTGTAGAGGGAGCTGATACTGAAGAAGTAAACTAGGTTGACCAGATGCTTGACCAGGGTCGCCATAAAGCCTGACAGGTGGTACTTGTCATTGAGGTAAGCCACGGCATATTTGGCACCGATAGAGACCATGAAACCATCGTACTTGCCTTCGAAAGTGTGTTTTTCCCCTCCGGTAATGGCTGCTGCAATGTTGCTAGCTGCGGTATGCCCAGTTTGCTCAGCTGCTTGAACAATCTGAGGTACTGGTCGCCCTTCCTGACTGGCATCTTCATAGTAGACCAAGTCACCAGCCACATAAACATTTTCCTTGTCCAAGGCTTCCATGCATTGGTTAGCCATGAGACGTCCAGCACGCCCTTTACTGATGTTGAAGTTTTCAGTATCTGAATTGGCCTGAACACCAGCTGTCCAAATTGATGTATAAGTTGGGATGGAACGACCTGACGCCAGATTGAGCTGATGATTGTCAACAGACGTTACCCCATCTGCCAAAATCAATTCAACACCTCTTTTCGTCAGGTACTTGGTCGCCTTCTCACGCTCCACCTCAGTCACCATAGCCAAGATGTTTGGTGTGGCTTCAACCAATTTGAGAGAAAATTCTTTTTCGTCCAAACGGAACTGTTTAGCCAAGATTGGTACCCAATCAATCAGCTCACCAATCATCTCAATCCCTGTAAAGCCTCCCCCAATAACAGTGAAGGTCAAGAGGGCACGGCGTTTGGATTCGTCATGTTCACGGCTTGCGCGGTAGCAGGCATCAATGATTTGGGCATGCAGGGCTTCCGCTGCTTCGATAGACCAGAGGGTAAAACCATTCTCTTTAACACCAGGTGTGCCGAAGTCATTGGCTTCACCCCCCATAGCTAAGAGCAGGTAGTCATAAGAAAAAGTGCCGTGCTCAGCAAGAACTGCCTTCTTATCATAGTCAACCTTGGTCACCTTGTCGGTCACTAGATCAACTTTGGGGTACTTTTTGAAAATTCGTTGTAGATCATGCTTGACCGCATCAGGTTCCACCCGACCAGCTGCTACTTCATGAAGCTCAGTCATATAGGTCATAAAGGGATTCTTGTCAATCAAGGTGATGCTGATATCTTGATTTTTCTTAAAGGTCTTTGCTAAATGGCGAGCAGCTGAAACACCAGCATAGCCAGCACCAACAATAACAATCCGTTTCATTGGGAAAAATCCTCTCTAACTATTGATAAGTTCTATTATAGCAGGTTCTCAAGAAAGAGCAAGGGAAATATTTCGACCAAGCCTAATAATAGGAGTTTTAGAGAATAATAATGGGCTTTTTTTATCTTACTTTCAATATACGCTCAACTTCCACAACAATCCTCACTTGCCTATTTGACTCAAAAGAGTTAGTATTAAAGTAAGAATAATTTTAAGTAATAATAGTTTTAGAAAGGACTGACGTGACCAAATCTATTAACAAAACCATGTTTATCACCATGTTGGCAGCACAGGCAGTGATTATCAGTCTAGTTGAGCGGACTATCCCAGCTCCCTTTGCCTTTGCACCTGGAGCCAAGCTAGGTCTAGGTAACCTGATTAGCTTAATCGCCATTTTTAGTCTCAGTCCCAAAGACAGTTTTAAGGTAATCAGCCTGAGGCTAGGTGTCTCTACTCTTCTGGCTGGGGGCTTTTCTAGCTTTCTTTATGCCTTGGCCGGAACCCTACTCAGCTACCTGGGTATGCTGGCTAGCAAACAGCTAGGACCAAGACGGGTCAGCCTAATCGGGATTTCTACTTTAGGTGGGATACTTCATAATCTTGGGCAACTCCTGGTCTTCTCAATCTTAGCGCGATCTTTTGCCCCGCTGAACTACCTCCCTATCCTAGCTTTTTCAGGTATCCTCTCAGGATTTGTCGTTGGTCTAGCTGGTCACTTCCTCCTCAAAAAAATTGCACCTCTACGCACCTATTATCCTGAACTAGCCAAGACTTGGCTGTAGTTATTTTTTAGGAAAATAGCTGATTAGTAAGGATGTACTCTACAAAAAAACTGAGATAGATTCGCATAACTGCCAGTCAGCCCTGCGAACCTGTCTCGGTTTTTTCTTTATGAGATTAGTTTTTCTTCTCAATCGGTGCTAGGCTGGCGAGCAGTTTTTTGAGACCGATTTCTGGGAACTTGATTTTGAGTTCTTGGTTGCTGCCTGTGCCCGTGACTTCAAGCACTAGACCTTGCCCCCATTTGCGGTGAATGGCAACATCTCCCACCTGCCAATCAGTTGCGTTGGTGTCTGGCTGACCGACACTTGGTCGAACAGGCTGTCCGAAGGTGGCTGGGCGAGCCTGAGCTTTGCGAGTTTGCAAGGCTTGAGATAAACTCATCCCTTGACCAAACTGGGTTGCTCCGCCATTTGCAGAAGAGGCAATAAAAGACGTGTGGGCTGGACGTGCCAGTCCCTGATAATCCAGCAGATCCGCTGAAATCTCGTTAAGGAAGCGACTAGGACGGTTGTAGCCCAGCTTACCAAAGAGGGTGCGGGCGTTGGCGTTGGTCAAGTAAAGCTGAGTCTCAGCTCGAGTGATGCCGACATAAGCTAGACGGCGCTCCTCCTCCAGCTCCTCAGGGTTTTCAGTCGCACGACTGAGCGGAAAGACGCCCTCCTCCATGCCGATAAGAAAGACCAGCGGAAACTCCAGTCCCTTGGCCGCATGAAGGGTCATGAGGGTCACCTCAGCGCTCTGACTGTCGCCATCATCGGTGTCTGCAATCAGGGCCAAGTCATTGAGAAAGCGACTGAGTTTATCAATCCCTATCTCTTCTGTCGTTTCTTCCTTGTCGTCAAAGTTCTTAGTCACCGAGAGAAATTCTCGGATATTTTCTACCCTTGCCTGACTCTCCAGCGTATTTTGTAACTCAAGGGCGGACAGGTAACCTATCTTGTCAAGAACGGTCTCCACTAACTCAGTCAAACTATAATTGTCTAATCGGTCACGGAGGTTGAGCAAGAGATTACCCAGCTCAAAGAGAGCTTGAGCGGCCTTGCCCTTGATGCCAGATAGCATAACCTGACTAGCCCCCTCCAGCAAGGATAGGCCAGCTGGATAGGCAAAATCGCGGAGCTTGTCCAGCGTGCCCGGCCCCACACCACGCTTGGGTTCGTTGACAATCCGTTCAAAGCTCATGTTGTCGGCCGGGTTAGCAATGACATTAAGGTAGGCGATGAGGTCTCGTATTTCCTTACGGTTGTAGAATTTGGTGCCGCCGACCATGGTGTAGGGAATATCGGCCTTTAACAGGGCTTCCTCAATGGTACGAGACTGGGCATTCGTCCGATAGAGCACAGCCATATCCTTGAAAGACCTGCCGTCCTGTCTGACAGCTTGATCAATCTGGCTAGCGACAAAAATTGCTTCCTCATGCTCATCACGCGCCCGATAATAAACCAACTTGCCGCCGTCATCATTTTGCGTCCAGAGTTTCTTGTCCCTGCGATTGCGATTATTTTTGATGACCTCGTTAGCTGCCTGCAAGATGGTCTTGGTTGAGCGGTAGTTCTCCTCCAGGAGCACCACCTTAGCCTCAGGATAGTCCTTTTCAAAATCTAGGATATTCTGCATATCCGCACCCCGCCAGCCGTAGATGGACTGATCTGCGTCTCCGACCACACAGATGTTGCGAAAACGAGAGGCCAAGAGCTTAACCAGCTGGTACTGAGCATGGTTGGTGTCCTGATACTCGTCCACGTGGATATACTGGTAACGGTTTTGGTAATAGCTGAGCACCTCAGGTTGTTCGTCAAAGAGGCGCAGGGTCACCATAATCAGGTCATCAAAGTCCATAGCCTCGCTGCGGCGCAGTTCAGCCTGATAGAGCTTGTAGCACTTGGCGACCATTTGTGTGTAGATATCGCCAGCCTGCATCTCGTAGGCCTTGTCATCCAGTAAATCATTTTTAGCATTGGAAATGGTACCTAAAATCGCGCGTTCATTCCATTTTTTCGGATCCAGATTGAGCTGTTTGAGGATACGCTTCATCAGCGTCCGCTGCTCACCAGGATCAACGATGGTAAAGTTGCGACCATAGCCGATTTTGTCTCCCTCACGGCGCAAGATTCTCACGCACATGGCGTGAAAAGTGGCAATCAAGGTATCCGCTGTCGCTGGATTGAGGGCCATAGCACGCTCTTTCATCTCGCGTGCGGCCTTATTGGTAAAGGTGATGGCGAGAATGTTCCAAGGTGCTACACCGACCTCATCAATCAAATAAGCGATACGATGGGTCAATACCCTGGTCTTACCAGAGCCAGCCCCAGCCATAATCAAGAGCGGTCCTTGCGTTGTCTGCACAGCCTCTGCCTGTTTGTCATTCATTCCGTTTAATAATGGGTTCATATTATCCTCATTTCTTTGTCTTGAAAATTATAGCACATTTCCAACAGGAAAAAAAGAATGGCACAAGCGATTTGCGTCATTTCGTGCTATAATAGTCTCATGACACATCCTAGTAAGAACCTCAAGTTAGCGGAGCGTGGACCGCTGATTAGCATTGTGACCTATCTCATTTTAGCGATCAGCAAATTGACCGCTGGGTATTGGTTAACATCATCGTCATTGATTGCCGATGGCTTTAACAACCTTTCAGACATTCTGGGAAATTTGGCCATCCTCATCGGACTAAAAATGGCACAGAAACCAGCCGACGGTGACCATAAATTTGGGCACTGGAAGATTGAAGATTTGGCCAGTCTGGTTACTTCTTTTCTGATGTTTGTGGTGGGGGTTCAGGTTCTGGTTCAAACAACTAGAGACATTGTCGCTGACAGCCCTGTGACAGCTGACCCTCTAGGCAGTCTGGTCGGCTTGGTCTCAGCTGGCGTCATGTTTGCCCTCTACCGCTATAACAAACACCTGTCTCAATCCCTAAAGTCGGGCTCACTCCTAGCTGCTGCCAAGGACAACCTCTCAGATGCGGTGACTTCGCTTGGAACCAGCTTAGCTATTGTCGCCTCAACCCTCAAGTTTCCCCTATTCGACAAACTCGTTGCCTTGGTTATCACGCTTTTTATCCTCAAAACCGCCTATGAGATCTTCAGCCGCGCTACCTTTAGTTTGTCGGACGGCTTTGACGACCAGCACCTGACTCAGTACGAAACGGCTATCCTCCAGTTGCCTAAGGTTTTGGCAGTCAAATCCCAAAGGGGTCGAACCTACGGTTCGAATGTGTATCTGGATATTGTGCTGGAAATGCACCCCGACCTATCGGTTTACGAGAGCCATGAGGTAACTGAACAGGTCGAGCAGCTCCTACGTGACCAGTTTGGTGTCTACGACATTGACATTCACGTCGAGCCTTCTCCTGTTCCTGAGGACGAAGTCTACGAGAATGTTTACCACAAGCTCATTAAACTGGAAAAAACTGTCCTCTCTAAAATCCCAGATTACGAGAACTTGTTGACAAGTGAATTTAGATATGTTGATTATACTGGTCAAGTCCTTTCAGCAAGAGACTTTGACCATGATAAACCGTCTATTGGCAACGACATGACGGCTATTGAACTAGTCTCTATCAGTCAGAAAACCAAACTCCTGACCTACGAGCTGGACGGCTGTCATCACAGCTCCCTCTGGCGACGGCATGAAACCTGGCAACTGATGTTTCATCAGGTAACACAAATCCCTCGTTAAGTAACCTTAGCGAGGGATTTCATATAGCGTCATCGTAAAACAGCTTCTGCCACGGCTTGTTGAATCTGGATGACACTGTTATCGCTCTTGAATTGGAGAATTTCAGCCGGTTCTGCTGCCGAGGAAATCCAAATTTTCAACTCAGAGTCAAGGTCAAAATGACCAGAGGTTTCAACAGTAAAACGTGAAATGGAACGATACGGAATGGACTTGTAAGAGACTTTTTCCCAGTTACTCCCTGTTTATCCACTAAAATTAAACGTTTCTCTGTAAACACAATCAAGTCTCGAATCAGGCTAAAAGCCAGGTGTACCTGTTCGTTTGGAATGAGAATGTCTGCTAAGTCGCGCTCGACCTTATCGTTGTCACGTTGGGACGCATTGCCTAAAAGTCCTAAAAATAATCCCATTGTTAGCTCCTTTTATTTGAATAGATGAATTAAATACTGTAGTAACTTTGCACCATACACCCACAGCACAGAGTAGCCGATAATAGAAAAGGGTTTTGCCAAAAGGATGATGGTCGTAAATCGTCGTAAGCTCATCTTAGTCAAGCCTGTTATCATCACCATAATATCAGCTGGTGAGACAGGAGAGACCATACAGAAGATAAAGAACCATTCATACGTTTTACTCTCTAACTTCTTCTCGTACTTGTTGAACTCACTTTCTTTAACAAATAACAAAATGAAAGCTTTGCCATATTTCTTAACCAAGAGAAATAGCAAAATGCTACCGATGACAATACCTGTATAGTTGTAAATAAAGCCCCATATTGGACCAAAAACCAAGACACCTGCTACTGTCGTGACCCCACCTGGAATGATTGGAATAACGATTTGAACGATTTGAATGAGAATAAAAATAACAGGAGCAAGTAATTTGTACTGTAAGACCCAATCTTTGAACGCATTGCTATCATTGAGGATCCCTTGCTTAAAGAGCCAGATAACCATGACTGCTGATCCTACCAGAGCTAAAATACCTAAAATCTGGAAAAATTGCTGTAATCGTTTATACATGGATTCTATCATACCAAAATCCTTTTTATTTTGCTATTTTTTACTGTTTATGTTACAATGTTGTAAGCAACATAATTTTCGGGGTCGTTACGGATTCGACAGGCATTATGAGGCATGTTCTGCAACTCGTGTGGCGACGTTAACGCTCAGTTAAATATAACTGCAAAAAATAACACTTCTTACGCTCTCGCAGCTTAATAACCTGCAAGCGTGACTGACGGCTGTTTGCTTACGGCAACCTGAGGTCTTAATCTAGTAAGCTGGTTGACAAGAGAGGTTTCGTGCTTGTCAACGAGATTTAGAAACTCGCTAGTCGCAGGCCTGAGTGGTGTGTCGGCGATTAGTTAAAGCAAAACACCACCTATGGTTGTAGACGAATATGTTAGCAGGTGTTTGGACGTGGGTTCGACTCCCACCGGCTCCATAATAAGTTCTTAAAATTTTTTTAAAATAGCTAAAGACGTTGTTAAAGCAGCGTCTTTAGTTTTTCCCTTGCTAATTTGCAATATTTTAAAATGTCATCTATCACGGTTTAACAGTCGGTTCTGTCAGTTCGACTGTTTCGTGCTTAATAACAGATGTCTCTAAATACCTTGTCTAACATCATATAGAGTGGGGCTTAATCGGGTTATCGTCAAAGCTATAAAAGCTGATGACATCAACTCATTAGGGAATAGAGATGATCTGCAACTCACGTTTTACAACTGTCAAGGCTCAGGCACTTTGGAGCGTTCAGCTATGTCTTACTTAGTGAATAATAATAAAAAGGAAAGAACTAATTTAGTTCTCTCCAAATTTTAGCGTTTCGCTAATTTATTTAAGGGCAATAATAATTTAAAATCTTATTTCGCACTTAAAGCTGCCATGGTGATGTAGTTGTATGGCTTATTGAAATGTGGCAAGAAGAGAATATCAAGAAGAGCCAACTTGTCGATGGTTACTTGCTCTTGGATAGCTAGTGAGAACATGTGCATACCCATAGAGATGTCTTCTTTAGAAGCTATTTGTGCACCTAAGATAATACGAGTATCAGCATCGTAAACGATACGGATTTTCACATCATGGTTATCGTGTTCCATGAATTCTGGTTTTTGCAAATCTTCAAAGTCAGTTGCAACAGCATTGAATCCGAAGCGTTTAGCTTTTTCAAGTGTCAAACCAGTTGATACCATCTTGAGATCAAAGATAGAGATACCGTTAGATCCTTGAACACCAGCTGTTTCAAGCTCAGTACCACAAGCATTATGTGCTGCAACAATAGCTGTACGGACTGCGTTTGATGCCAAAGCAATATAGTTTGTATCTTGCAATGAGTTGTCATAAACAGTTGCACAGTCACCAATGGCATAAACATCAGGGATGTTGGTTTCACCTTTTTTGTTAACCACAAAGGCACCGTTACGGAAGAGTTCAATCTTACCATCTCCAAGGGCAGTGTTTGGACGGAAACCAACAGCCAAGATAACCATATCAACATCGAAAGTTTCTTTGTCAGTCACCAAACGCTCAACTTTGCCATCGCCTTCCACGGCTTGTACAGTTTGACCAAATGCCAACTTGATACCATTTTCTTCAAGGTTTTTGTTCATCAAATCAGTGAATTCTGAATCGTAGTAACCACCGAGTGATGTTTCAGCAATATCAACCAAGATAACTTCTTTATCAAGGCGTTTGAAGGCTTCAGCCAACTCAACACCGATGTAACCTGCACCAACAACAGCTACACGTTTGATGTCTGGGTTGTTGAGTTTTTCGATAACCTCAGCAGAGTTTTGGTAAAGTTTTACGAATTGCAAGTTTTCCAAAGTTGCTTTGAACTCACGTGAACCTTCTTGGATTTCAGCACCTTTGATTGGAGGCAAGATTGGTTGTGAACCTGTCGCAAGGATCAACTTGTTATAGCTCTCAACATGTTTTTCACCGTTGACAATAGCATGCACTTCTTTTTTATCGTAGTCGATGAACTCAACAGGTGACTCCATGTAAACTTTAGCGCCTTTTGATTCAAGCGTTTCTTTATCTGAGTAGAACAAACCTTCTGGACCTGAGATTTGTTTACCAATCCAAAGCGCCATACCACATCCCAAGAATGAGATGTTGTTGTTTTGGTCGAAAACAACTACTTCGTTTTGATCGCCATAGTTGTTCAAGATAGTGTTAATAGCTGATGTACCGGCGTGGTTAGCACCGACAACAACGATTTTAGCCATGTGTAAATTCCTCTTTCTCATTTTATGTAATCATTTACAATAACTATTATAGCATACTTCACAAAGAGTTTCAAGTTTTTTCTCTGAAAGCCCTTAAATTAACAAAAATCAAGATTTTTATCCAAGTTTTTGTGAAATTTGTAACTTTCTGGAATCATAAATCAATCAAATACTACTAAAGAAGGTTTTAGCTCATATTGTTTTCTTGTTGGATTTATCTGGAATGACCTAACAGTAATAAGAAAAAATAGCATCATAAGACCGGCGTGTCTCACTGGTCTTATGATGACTATTATCATTTTGATTTGATATAATTGACACCGCCTGCTTTTGGTCCAACGGCTTTACCAAAGAAAGCAGCAAGAACGATAATTGTCAAGAGATACGGAGCCATCTGCAAATAGACCGTCGGAACTTTTGACAAGAATGATATTTGCCCGCCAATAACTGCTAAACTTTGTGATAAACCAAAGAACAAACTAGAGAGCATCGCCCCAATTGGATTCCAACGACCAAAGATCATGGCTGCTAGCGCAATGAACCCAGGACCCAGTATGGTTGTTACGGCAAAGTTAACAGAGACAGATTGTGCATACAAGGCACCGCCCATACCACCAAGGAAGCCTGAAATCATGATGCCTAGATACTTCATCAAATAAACGTTAATCCCTAAGGTATCTGCTGCTTGTGGGTGTTCCCCTACTGAACGTAATCTCAATCCAAATCGCGTCTTATAAAGGATATACCAAGCCACGAAAGCAAAAGCAACCGTTAGATAGCCTGCAAGGCTAGTGTTTTTGAAGAAAATATCTCCAATCACTGGCAAATCTGCTAGTACTGGAAAATTAAATTTACCAAAAGCATGTCTAATGTTATCTGTCTGACCTTTGCCATAGAAAACTTTAGTCAAGAAAACGGCTAAGGCTGGTGCCATTAGATTTAAGACAGTCCCTGAAACCACATGGTCAGCACGGAAATTAACCGTAGCAACCGCGTGGATTAGTGAGAATGCTAGTCCTGCAACTCCTGCCATTAAGAGGGCAATCCAAGGGGTCGCTTTCCCCAAATTCTCCGCCATTTCAAGATTAAAGACAATACCTGTAAAGGCACCGATAACCATGATTCCTTCAAGACCAACATTGACAACGCCTGAGCGCTCGGAGAAGACGCCACCAATGGACGTTAAAATGAGAGGCGCCGCATAAACCAGCATTGACGGAACTAAAATTGCAAACATATTCATCTTATTTCCCTCCTTTTACTGCTTTTTTAGGCTTGATGTAACGCTCAATCACATAGTGAGCTCCGACAAAGAAAATGATAGAAGCTGTCACAATTTTAACTACTTCCGGTGGAATGCCTGCAATATTCATACCAGGAGAGCCGACACTCAAAGTACCGAACAAGAAAGCTGCAAAAATACTGCCGATTGGGTTGTTACCTGCCAGAAGACTGACAGCCATACCATCAAATCCGATGGCCAATGAACTTGATTGAACAAAGACGTTTTCAAAAGTGCCTAGACCTTCAACAACACCAGCTAATCCCGCCAAAGCACCTGAGATAATCATTGAGAGAATGATGGTTCGTTTGGAGGAAATACCTGCATACTCACTGGCATAGGGGTTAAGTCCCACTGAGCGAATCTCAAAACCAACGGTTGTCTTGTTGAGCAAATACCAAATAATCGCCACCGCAATCAAGGCAAGGAAAATGCCTAAGTTAGCACGAGAATTATTGGTGAAACTTGACAGCCACCCTAAGCGGTAAGTCGCATTAGCAGAAACAGCAACGGTTGAATCAATGGATTTTTTAAGCGGCTCTGCCATCAATTGTTGAATAGCATAGTTCCCAAAATAAAGGATAATGTAGTTCATCATGATGGTAACGATAACTTCACTTGTGCCGAGAAATGCCCGCAAGATACCAGGGATAGCCCCTGCAATGCCCCCAGCTATCATACCAATCACAACGGTTAAGAAAATCATCAGCGGTCGTGGCAAGTCTGGGAAAGCTAAAGCAAACCAGCCTGCCGCCAACCAGCCCGCAAAGGCTTGACCAGACAGACCGATATTAAAGAAGCCTGCTCGGCTAGCTACTGTAAAGCCAAGTGCCACTAAAATCAGAGGCGCCATCGCACGAACAATTTCACCGATATTCTTCAAGCTACCAAATGCTGTCTGGAACAGCCCTTCATAACCCCAGATAGGATCATAGCCAAAGAGCAGCATAATCAGAGCCCCTAAAATCAGACCCATCAGTACCGAAATCAGAGGTACAGCAATCTGTTGCGTTTTTTTAGACATTGTTTGCCTCCTTTTCAATACGACCACCTGCCATCAAAATACCCAATTCTTGCTTGTTGGTGTCTTCTGGCAAGACAATACCTTGAATCTGACCATCATGGATAACTGCAATTCTGTCAGATAGGTTAAGGATTTCATCCAGTTCAAAACTCACCACCAAAACAGCCTTGCCTTTGTCACGTTCTTCAATGAGACGACGGTGAATATACTCAATCGCACCAACATCAAGTCCACGAGTGGGTTGGCTAACAATCAGCAAATCAGGGTTTCTATCCACTTCACGAGCGATAATGGCTTTTTGCTGGTTACCACCTGAAAAACCTTTAGCAGGCACCAATTCATTTGCTCCACGGACATCGAACTCAGCCATTAGCTTTCTAGCGTACTCATTCATTTTATTGTAGTTAAGGACACCATTTTTGCTAAGCGGTTCTTTGTAGTAAGTTTGCAAAGCGGTGTTTTCAGCTAATGTCATTTGAAGAATCAATCCGTCACGATGACGGTCCTCAGGAACATGACCAACACTGAGCTCTGTGATTTGGCGGGTCGTCATTTTTGAGACTTCTTGCCCTTTTATCGTAATACTACCTGATTTAATCTTACGAAGACCTGTGATAGCTTGGATCAACTCACTCTGTCCATTACCATCAATCCCTGCAATACCAACAATCTCTCCAGCTCGTACATCCAGAGACAAGTTCTTTACAGCAGGGACACCACGATTTTCATTGACAACTAAATCCTTGATAGACAAGACAACGTCCTTAGGCTGTGCTGCTTGTTTTTCAGTTTTAAATGAAACTGAGCGTCCGACCATCATTTCAGCTAAATCTTGTGCAGAAGCCCCGGCCACATCAACTGTTTGAATGGATTTACCACGACGAATAACCGTCACGCAGTCTGCAACCGCGCGGATCTCATCAAGCTTATGGGTAATCAAAATGATCGACTTGCCTTCCTTGACCAGATTTTTCATGATAACCATCAATTCTTGAATCTCAGCGGGAGTCAGAACTGCTGTTGGCTCATCAAAAATGAGCATGTCAGCACCACGATAGAGGGTTTTCAAAATCTCTACACGTTGTTGTGCTCCAACAGAAATATCTGCAACTTTGGCTTCTGGATCAACAGCCAAGCCATACTTTTCTGACAAAGCTTTAATTTCCTTATGAGCTTGTTTCAAATCAAGCACACCGTTTTTAACAACTTCATTGCCTAAGATAATATTTTCAGCAACCGTAAAAGCTTCAATAAGCATAAAGTGCTGGTGAACCATCCCGATACCTAGGTGAGCTGATTTAGAAGGTGAATCGATGACAACAGGCTGGCCGTTAATCACAATCTCACCACTAGTCGGTTGTAAGAGACCAGCTAGCATGTTCATGAGCGTTGACTTACCAGCACCGTTCTCACCCAATAAGGCATGAATTTCGCCTTTTTTGACTTGAAGATTGATGCGATCGTTTGCAACAAAATCACCAAATTTCTTGGTAATTTCACGCATATCAATGACAGGTTGTGCCATATCGTTTTCCTTTCATCCAAACATTATAATTCAGTAAAACCTATCAAAACGATGATAGGTTTTGCTGAAGCATAAGGCTTCAGTTTTGGAAAAAGCGACCGACTCTAGTCAGGTCGCCTTTCTCTTATATTATTTTTCAGGAACAGTAACTTTACCTGAGATAATCGCTTCTTTTGCTTCTTCTACAGCTTTTTTCGCGTCATCATCTAGGCTAGTTGTTGCCAATTCTACACCAGCATCTTTCAAACCGTAAACAGTAACAACACCACCTGGGAATTTACCGTCTTGTGTTTGAGTTGCAATCAATTGAACAGCTTTACCAACTTCTTTGATGGTTGATGCTAAAACAAAGTTAGATTCTTTACCATCTTTAGATGTGTATTTACCTTCCTCTGCTTGGTCACGGTCAACACCGATAACCCAAACTTTTTCAGCTTCATTTTTTGTTTCGTTGATTGCTTTCGCTTCAGAGAAGACACCTGCACCAGTACCACCAGCAGCTTGGAAAATCACATCAGCACCTGCAGCGTATTGAGCTGCAGCGATGGTTTTACCTTTAGCTGAATCGCTAAATGAACCAGCATATTGAACGTCAACTTTGATTGATGGGTCAACTGAGGCAACACCTGCTAAGAAACCTTTTTCAAAGCGAGTGATAACGACACCTTCCATACCACCGACAAAACCGATTTTCTTAGTTTTAGTTGCTTTTGCAGCAGCAACACCTGCTAAATAAGAAGCTTCGTGGTCAGCAAAGGTTACGCTAGCAACGTTATCCAAACCTTCAATAACATTATCAACAATGATAAAGTTTGTGTCGGTATTGTTTTTAGCTGTTGTTTCAACAGCTTCTGTCAATAGGAAGCCGATACCTGCAACAAGATTGTAGCCGTTTGATACCGCTGTATCAAAGTTAGTCACATATTCTGATTCATTGTTAGAGCTGAAATAGTGGTAACCATTTCCTTTAGACAAACCATTTTCAGCACCCCAAGCTTGCAAACCTTCCCAAGCTGATTGGTTAAATGATTTATCATCTATACCACCAGTATCTGTAACGATAGCAACCTTCAAATCAGTCTTAGCTTCAGTACCTGATGCAGCTTCTTTAGAAGCACCACGGTTGCCACAAGCAGCCAAACCAAGAACAGCAACTGCTGTCAAACCAACACCGATATATTTCTTGTTCATTTGAATGAACCCTCCTAATTTTTTTGGCAACAAAATGTTGCAAGTTAAATGGCTTTGCCTCAAAGAGGCGGTTTTCACAAACTAGGTCAAGTCTGTGAAAGAGTATGGAAGTAATTCCCTGACCGTCATCTCGACCGTCTGACCGTCTTTAGCGATCAATGTAATTTTTGCATCCTGTGGAAAAAATTCTGCCATGACTTGGCGACAAGCGCCACAAGGCGATACAGGTTGATCTGTCTGACCATAAACGGCTAGTTCAATCAGGTCGCGATGCCCATCGGAAACGGCTTTGAAAATAGCTGTTCTCTCACCACAATTAGTCAGACCAAAACTGGCATTTTCAATATTGCACCCTGTGTAAACCTGTCCATCTGCGGTTTTCACGGCTGCACCAATGGGAAAATGTGAATAAGGAACGTAGGCGTTTTGGCTGGCTTCAATGGCTAATTCAATCAGATTAGTAGCCACCATTGACCTCCTGTCCTTGGACAATGGCTACGCCAGACGACGTTCCAATACGGGTTGCCCCAGCTTTGATAAAGGCTTCGGCATCTGCTAAACTACGAGCACCGCCCGCTGCCTTAACTCCTACATCTGGACCAACAGTCTGACGCATCAAAGCGACATCTTCCAAGGTCGCACCGCCAGTTGAAAAACCGGTTGACGTCTTAACGAAATCCGCCCCAGCACGAACACTCGCCTCACAAGCGGCGACTTTTTCTTCGTCTGTCAGCAGGCAGGCTTCGATGATGACTTTAACGATTTTGTCACCACTCGCCTCAACAACAGCTCGAATATCGTCTTCAACTAACTGCCAGTTGCCGTCTTTGGCAGCACCGATATTGATAACCATGTCAATCTCGTCTGCGCCATTCTCGATAGCGTTCGTTGTTTCAAATGCTTTGACAGCACTGGTTGTCGCTCCCAGAGGAAATCCGACAACGGTACACACTTTTACAGTTGTTTCATTCAGCTTTTCCGAACAATAACTCACCCAAGTCGGATTGACACAGACGCTAGCAAACTGATGTTGAATAGCCTCTGCAATCAGTTGGTCGATTTGGTCTTTGCGACTGTCTGCTTTAAGCAGGGTATGGTCGATGTAAGTATTGATTGTCATTTAATCTCCTCCTTTATCTGATAATGGTGATGATTTCTTTAGGGACAATTTTCTCTTCACCTATTGTAACATTTTTTTGGAAATTTGTAAGCCCTTTTGAATCAATTTTTTCATTGGAATAGATTTTGGCGATAACTTCCCCTTCTTTAACCGAGTCACCCACCTTTTTATCGAACACTATGCCTGTTTCAAAGTCCAATGAATCGGTTTTTACAGCGCGTCCTGCACCTAGCCGCATAGCATATAGGCCAAATTCTAAAGCTGGAAGAGCAGTAATGTAACCTGTTTTTTTAGCATAAACCTCTGTAACATAGGCTGCTGTGCTCGGACGGAACAGGTCATCAAGGTCTCCGCCTTGAGCAAGAATCATCTGCTTGAATTTGTCCAAAGCTCTGCCATTGACCAAATGCTCTCTAATCTCATCAAGAGACTTGGTAACGCCTGCTAAATCAAGCATGAGCTGAGCCAGTTCGCAGATAAAATGTGTGATGTCCTCGCGCCCCTGTCCCTGCATGATGTCAAGAGCTTCCAATACCTCTAAGCGGTTGCCAATAGCGCGTCCAAGTGGCTGACTCATGTCTGTGATGACCGCAATCGTCTGGCGGTTAACAGCTTTTCCGAGGTCAACCATGGTACGAGAGAGCTGTTTGGCATCCTCAATGGTCTTCATGAAAGCCCCGTCTCCAACAGTCACATCAAGCAGAATAGCATCTGAGCCCGCAGCAATTTTTTTACTCATGACCGAGCTTGCGATTAAAGGAATAATATCCACAGTCGCTGTCACATCGCGCAGGGCATAGAGGAGCTTGTCTGCTCGCACCAACTGATCAGATTGACCGATGACTGCGATATTGATGTCCTGAACCTGCTTGATAAATTCTTCCTCGCTACGCTCAATCTGAAATCCTTTGATAGATTCCAGCTTGTCCAGAGTACCACCTGTATGCCCTAGACCTCGACCGCTCATTTTTGCCACAGGTACTTCAAAACTAGCAACGAGGGGAGCTAGGATCAAGGTCACCTTATCTCCGACACCACCTGTTGAGTGCTTATCAGTCTTTATCCCTGGGATGGCTGAGAGGTCAATCTGCTGACCAGTGCCTACCATGGCCATGGTCAAGTCACTGGTTTCCCTCGTGGTCATGCCTCTAAAATAGATTGCCATAGCCAAAGCTGACATCTGATAATCTGGCACATCACCTTTGGCATAGCCATCAATTAACCAATAAATTTCTTCTGTTGACAGCTCCTTGCCGTCTCGTTTTTTCTGGATTAAGTCAACTGTTCTCATAGTAACTCCTTAGAATATAGTAGCCCTTATCCTTTTTCAAAATCTCACAATTCTCAAAAACCTCTGCCATCTTCGTTTTGGCACTCGGTGCGCCTTGTTTCTTTTGAATCACAATAGTCAAATGCCCACCTGTTTTCAGATAAGTTGGCGCCTGCTCGATAATGGCATGAACAACCTGTTTTCCTGCTCGAATGGGTGGGTTGCTGATAATGGCATCAAACTGTCCCTCCACCTGAGCGTAGAGATCTGACTGGTAAATCGTCGCAATCACACCGTTTCTCTCAGCATTTTTCTGGGCAAGCCCAATCGCTCTGCTATTGACATCAATCATAGTAGGCACCACACCTTGTGTTTTTGCCAGAGCAATGCCAAGAGGTCCATAGCCACAGCCAACATCAAGCAAGGTCTGACCTGAAGTCACATCATCTAAGCAACTCAGCAATACCTGACTACCGTAGTCAATCATTTTTTTCGAGAAAACCCCTGCATCAGTATAAAATTGAAACGTTTCACCTAGCAAGGTCACGCTTAAATCATGAATGTCATGAGCAGCATCTGGATTTTCCGCATAATACATCTGTGTTATCGTTATCACCTACTTTCATCCCAGAAAGTAATTATAACATTTTTTGAAAATGTTTTCAACACCTATCTGATACTAGTAAATAAAAACCATATCCCCTCAGATAAACGTATAAGAGTGTTGTCACCACATTTGCTACTAGAACTAAATATAAGAGATCTTCTAATGGTTCACTATTCGTTGTATATTTAACCTTGCAAACATTCTAAAATAGAAAAATCCTGCAGTATTTTTCTATTTTAGAATGTTCTATTGACGCAATCTATTCCAATTCTCGTTCACCGCTTAACCTCATGTCATTAAAAACACCCTAGAGCTTAGATTTGTTATCTGATGCTCTAAGGTGCTATTTAAAAGAATCACCGGTTGTAAATTAGAAGTATGGATTTGAACTAATTATTAAATTGATAAAACTTAATTGTTCTACTCATGCAACTCTAGTGGCAAGCCATCTGGATCAAAAAAGAAGGTCATGGCTTTCCCTGTGTAGTCATCATAACGAATGGGTTCACAAGCAATCCCTAGCTTGGTTAATTCTGCTACTGTTGTTTTAACGTCTGGAACATAAAAGGCTAGGTGTCTAAGACCGCAGGCCTCTCGGTCGTACTCTGGTCTGCCTATCCGCTTGGGCGGTGCAACGTAGGCAGCATCGCTCAGCTTATTGCCAAAAATCTCTAGCTCAATAGTCCCGCAACGTAAATCTAATTTATAATCATGGCGTTCTGGACGATGGTTCTCACGAATCACTTCAAAACCCAGCTTGTTAACATAAAAATCACGGGACCGATCATAGTCTGAGACGATAATCGCCACATGATGAATGGCTGATAAGTCAAGTGTCATCTCTTTCTCCTTACTAAGAACCCCTCGCATTTGCGAGGGGGATTGTCTTAAAAAATACGCTGGTTGTACTTCATTTCAAAGGCTTTAAGGACTTCCGTTGGTGCTTTTGCAAATTCTACAGACTCTTGGAAAGTGCCGTGGACGATAATCCGATTCGTCGCATCAAAGTCTGTACAAGTCACCAAGGTCACCTCCGTTTGACCAGGACGGTCATCAATGACCTCAACGTGTTCAGGTGATACGACCTTGACCTCAGAAATGACATAGGTATAGATTTTCTCCTTGTCAGTCAAGTAGATTTTCATACCGTTTTGAGCATTGTCCAGCGGTGAAAAGAGCATTTTAGAAGCTCCTTCAATACCGAAGATATGGTGGCTAGCGAGTGCATAGTTACGCTCTCCCATCACCTGATCAGGCTTCATGGTGCCTGCACCATAAGCAATCTCGGTATTCCCAACCCCTTTAAAAATCGGTAGATTAATTTCCAACTCAGGAATAGCAATGCCTCCGATAACAGGTAAGTTTTGAGCATTCATCTGGGCTGCTAGAACAGCTTCCGTACTGAGCGACTGTACAGCAGCAAAGTCAAAGCTAGCTTCCGCTTCTTTGTTGGCCTCAATTTCTTCCTTAGTGACTTGTGTCACCTGATATTTATTACTATTTTGCCCTATGATAAAATTGCGGATAGACTTGTTAAAAATCAAAGCCAAACCAACAATAACTAGAAGAAACAAGAATAGATTGTAGAGGAAACGTCCTAGTCTTTTTGAATGTTTGGTTTTACGAGTTTTCGTCATGTTCTGCCTCATTTTCTTCATTTATTTCCTCAGGCTTGACCAAAGCAAAGGTGACAATTTTTGCTTCCTCATCTAGTCTCATAACCTTAACCCCTTGGGTTGAGCGACCGGTTTGAGAAATATCTGCCACGCGTGTTCGGATAATAACCCCTGTATCAGTGATAATCATGATGTCCTCATCTCCTGATACGGTTACTAAACCTGCCAAGGCCCCGTTTTTGCTGGTGATGTTAGCAGTTTTAATACCTTTACCTCCACGGTTCTTGGTTGGGTATTCGGTCGCTGAGGTCCGTTTACCAAAGCCTTTTTCGGTGATAATCAAGACTTCCTGATCATCATTGATTTGGGCTGCGCCGACGACACGGTCACCTTCTCTTAAAGTTACACCTTTAACCCCGGTCGCGACACGGCTCATGCTTCGGATGGTTTCTTCGTTGAAACGAACAGAATAACCCGTCTGAGTCCCGATAATGATGTCGTCTTGACCCGATGTCAACAGGACGTTAATCAACTCATCTTCGTCCCTCAGATTGAGTGCTCTTAGTCCATTTTGACGGATGTTGCCAAATTCAGATAGGCTAGTCCGCTTAATCACTCCTTGACGGGTCGTGAAGAAGAGGTGCTTATCCTTGAAGTCATCAGTTTTGACATTGATAATGGTCTGAATCGTTTCCCCCTCATCTAACTTGAGCAGGTTGACGACAGGAAGACCCTTGGCAGTCCGACCGTATTCTGGAATTTCATAGCCCTTCAGACGATATACCCTTCCTTTATTCGTAAAGAAGAGCATGGCGTCGTGGGTGCTGGTAGACACTAGCTCACGAACAAAGTCATCATCATTGACACCAGTTCCTTGCACCCCACGACCACCTCGTTTCTGAGCACGAAATTCATCTTGCGCCAAGCGTTTGATATAACCCTTGTTGGACAGAGTAATCAAGACATCTTCTTCTTCGATTAAATCTTCATCTTCAATAGACAATACTTCACCGACCATAAGTTCCGTGCGGCGGGCATCGTCATACTTGCGCTTAATCTCATCCATCTCATCCTTAATGATGGTCACTACCCGCTCTGGTTTAGCCAGAATATCAGCCAAATCAGCAATCAAGGCAATTAACTCATCATATTCGGACTGAATCTTGTCACGTTCCAAGCCCGTCAAACGACGCAGACGCATATCCAAGATAGCTTGACTCTGACGCTCTGACAGGTCAAACTTAGCCATCAATTCTGCCTGAGCTTGGGCATCTGTCTCACTATTTCGGATAATCCGAATGACTTCATCAATGTGATCAAGGGCAATCAAAAGACCGGCTAAGATATGCGCCTTACTTTCTGCCTTGTCTTTATCAAATTGGGTGCGACGAACAATGACTTCCTTCTGGTGAGCGATGTAATTATCCAAAATCGCCCTCAGGGAGAGGATTTTTGGAATGCCATTTTCAATGGCCAGCATGTTAAAACTAAAATTAGTTTGAAGCTGCGTCAGCTTGAAGAGGTTGTTGAGGATAACACTAACTGAGGCATCACGCTTAACTTCAATCACCATCCGTACCCCTTCACGACTGGACTCATCCCGAACAGCGGTGATGCCTTCTATTCGCTTCTCCTGAGCAAGCTTAACAATATGCTCAAGGACCTTACTTTTGTTGACCATGTAAGGGAATTCTGTCACCACGATGCGTTCTCGACCAGACTTGGTGGTTTCGATTTCAGTTCGTGACCTCAGAACAATCGACCCTTTACCTGTATCGTAAGCGCGGTGAATGCCTGATTTCCCCATAACCAGAGCCCCTGTAGGGAAGTCTGGTCCAGGCAAAACCTCCATCAATTCACGCGTCGTCACCTCTGGCTTGTCCATCACCAACTTGACTGCCTCGATGGTTTCACCGAGGTTATGAGGGGGGATATTGGTTGCCATACCAACGGCAATCCCTGTCGCTCCATTCACCAAGAGGTTAGGGAAGCGAGCAGGAAGCACCAAGGGCTCTTTCTCATTGCCATCGTAGTTGTCGGTAAAATCAACGGTGTTTTTGTTGATGTCACGGAGCATTTCAAGGGCAATCTTACTCATGCGAGCTTCGGTGTAACGCTGAGCAGCAGCCCCATCACCATCCATGGAGCCAAAGTTGCCGTGACCGTCAACCAGCATGTGGCGGTAGCTCCACCACTGAGCCATTCGCACCATGGCCTCATAGATAGAACTGTCCCCATGAGGGTGGTATTTACCCATGACATCACCCGTGATACGGGCGGATTTTTTGTGAGGCTTATCAGGCGTCACACCAAGTTCATTCATGCCATAGAGGATACGGCGATGAACAGGTTTAAGCCCATCTCGAACATCCGGAAGAGCCCGAGCCACGATGACACTCATGGCGTAGTCAATAAAACTCGTTTTCATTTCGCTGGTTAAATTGACCGTAACTAGGTTTTTATCTTGCATAACCATTCTCTTTCTTTGAGGTTAATCAATTACCATTATACCACAAATTAAGGAATTTAGCAGATTTATCGGCGATTAAACTTCTCAGTTAATTATTTTAAAGTCATTGATGGTTTTTAAGTGATTGATGACAGAACATCAGGGCTAAAAATATGGTTATAAGATTGGTTATAACTGCGTAGTTTATGCCATTGCTTGGAATGAGCAACTCTACATCAAGAAAGTTCATCTCAAAAAAGATATCATAAACATAAATAAGTGCAACAGATTCTAATAAAGCCCGAGAAGATAATTTTTTTCTTCTACTGAATTTTGTAATTCCTTCTATACTTTTTACAAAGTCAATAATAGCTTGAGTTGAAACTGTTGTTTTAGAATTCAAATCAGACAAGATGCAATTGTTATGGGCTGCAGCATTCCTTAAATTACGAACCAGATTCAAAACTTCCTTTGGAATATGAGAGATTATCTTTATTTATTTGATCCATTACCTTGTTTCCATATTTTTCTAGCATTTCTTCCAAAAATCTTGCTAATTCATCTATGTCTCTTATTTCAATAGTTGCATTTAACATCATTACGTCATCCTTCTTCCCAAAAATTTTGAATGGATCATCGAAAAAGACACAAAAAAAAGAGACACAAACATAACCTAACCGGAAAAGATCTCATTCAAGATGAAGCTGGAAATTTTTATGTTGTCGTTAAACGCGGTAAAGGAGGTAAACGGCAGGAACAATTAATCTTACCAAAAGATGTACCTACAGTTTTAGATACATTTAAAAATATTGACAATGAAGACCCCGTCTTTTCAGGTAGGAAATGAAAAATTTAATCAATTTTCATGGAATGCGTGCGCATCACGCAAGAGACTGTTGACCGTTCATACTTACCATTTCAGTCAGCAAGAGAGCACCAGGATACTAAGATGCAAAAATGGATGGGATTTTTCCTATCTGAGCATACATCAGCACTCTTTGATGACACAAACAAAATAACGTACATGTCAGATTTGTCACTGGAGAAGAAATTATTACTCCTCAGTCAAGTATACGCTGGGCAGCTACACACGCGCATTCATCTGATTGATAAAAACTTCCTACACTGGAACAATACCAAGTCTGAATAAGGATTTCATTTTGATAAAAACTACAACAGCCCACATCAATTTGAAATTGAAAGATATTTTGAGTATTGAACTTGTTGAGGAGGTGCTTTATGAATCAGCTTGAGTTTCAGCGTAATCACCTGCAAATGGACTATTATAGCGAGAGCTACCAAGATTTTGAACGTGACTTCTACCGTTACTCCAACATGAATATTCCATTGACCTTCCTGATCGATGATATCCTCAAAACAATGGCGACTTCACGTAAGAATTACTTTGTCCTAAATAAGGAGAAGGCAAGAGATAACCGTGATCACTTCTTCATTTTTGAGGTAAGAACCTTAGAAGAGAATCCACTAATCTACCAATATTCGTATAAGAAAACTACAACATATTTAACTTGATTAATTTCCAACATAAGCGGTATACCGACTAGGTCAACCTGACCTGTTCGGGCAAACTGTCCCCAAACTCTGCGAAGTCGTTGACCATCAACTTGAGTTTCAGATCAGCTTTTTCCCAAAAGAAAGGGCGAATCCGGAAAAGCAGAGAAATTAAAAAGTAGTGGCAATTCTAAATCGTGACCCGCAGCAACAAGGTGGCTCTAATCTTGCCAAAAAAAGCTGTAATGGTAAGTTTTCCCACCAGCCTCAGCATAGGCTTGGGCAAAGTCCAGGGCAGGTTGGTTAAAAATCTTCCGACTGAGCTTCTTGACCACTAGCTCAATGGCCTTGCGGCCCAGGCGTTTGTCGCTCAATCCCAAAATCTTAGGCTGGGTCGGCAAAAAGCTGGCCACTTCTCTGGTGTTACTGCCGATAAAGAGGGTCACCTCCTTGGCACGCGCCTCTAAACGATCAGGAATCTCAGCCAAACTAGGCAAAGGATAGACCCCATAGTGCGGGTCAAACTTCATAAAACGAGCCAGCCCCCTGACCTTGGTCGTCTCCTCAATCTCCACCTGCTTAGTCAACAGTTCAGACAGGGGAGCATCTAGCGGGAGTTCCAGCAACTTGTCCAGCATCTCTTGGAACATGGCAGAGCGGTCAGCTTGTGCAGCCCCGATTGGGTCACTCTGTATTATCGCTCTCTGAATAAGACCTTCTGTCCCATCTGCAAGCAGGATGGCTCGTACTGATTCTGCTCCAGCCGATTGGCCAAAGAGTGTCATTTGAGCAGGATTACCACCAAATTGAGCAATTTGTGCCTTAATCCACTTAATTGCTTCAATTTGGTCTAGCAAGCCAAGATTGGCCAAGTGACCAGCTTGGTCTCGCAAATATCCCAACCCCCCAAAACGGTAGCTGATATTAACCACGATGACCCGCTCTTGGGAAACCAATAAATCTGGAGTGTACTCACTACTCTCCCCACTCCCATTCGTAAATGCTCCTCCATGAATCCAAATCATGACAGGCAACTGGTCAGCCTCTGTCGTTCCGACCGGTCGGTAAATGGATAGGATTTGCGGGTGCTCAGTCTGCTCCTGACTGCTGTAATTTTGCTTGAAGTAGTATTCCTTGAAATAGATGTTTGGCTGGGCTGCAATTGGTGCCAGCTTGGTCGCATCAATCACGCCACCTTCATAAGAAAAGGGCTGAGGAATACCATAGTGCTGGGCATGGGCATATCGAAGCCCTGCAAACCGCTCAGTTACCCCGTCGCTACTACCGTGCACACGACCAAAAGTTGTCTCTTGAAATACACTTGCTCTCATTGTCTATAACCTCTTGTTTTTTTATCCAACTTAGTATAAACTATGAACCATAGTTTAATGTCAAGAGGTAAGATTATGACAATTAAAGAATTAGCAAAAGCAACAGGACTACCTATCTCCACCATCCGATATTACGAGCGAAGAGGACTTCTGCCTGAGCCTGAGCGTTTACCCAATAACTACCGTAATTACCCTGACCAAAGAGTCAAAACACTCCATCTCATTTTGTACTTTTCAGGCTTGGGCTTAACTCTTGAACAAATCAGGACAATATTGAGAAAAATAACTGAGAAGACCCTAACAAAAACACTGATTCTAGAGTTAATCAATGACCAAAAATCTCACAGTGAGAATCAGCTTAAACAACTCATATCCTTAAAACGTAGACTTAACGCTCTTGAATCACACGAACAACTTATTGATGAATTCGTATCCTTTGATTGGTTTGAACACAATTCATCTCATAAGCCTGTTAACAGTTGGATTGAACAGGTTAACAGTGGACAACTACATCCCGATATCGCTAGCTTATTAATCTAAAATGACTGAAAAATTAAATTTCTAATTAGTACAATTGCTATAACAAACAAAAGTATAAATTGTTTTATGTGGATTCACTAGCCTGGTCACCTGTTCTAGTGCCAAAGACTTTTTTTGAATTGTCCTATTTGGACAATCGAAGTTACTGTATGACTTTCAGAGTGCTCCTGGCTATGCTTAATAATAAAAACCTCCACGAACAATATGGAGGCTCGCTAATAAAAATTAAAACGATTCTTACCTTTATAAGATCGTGATGTCAAACTCTTTACGATTCATTTGATCAGGTTCAATCATTTCAACTTGACGTTTTTGATGGAAGTCATCACTTTCCTCAAGAGACGTCGAGAGACCACTCCAGGGTTCCAGGGCAATAAATGGACCTTTATTGGTTGTTGACCAAATGATAAGATTTGAAAAGTCAGCAAAATCCACTCTCAGACCCTTATGACTTGTTCTAGATTTGAGGCTGACACTACGAGAAATCAGTTGATCTAGCGTAATCGCATCATGACTAAATAAATCGTAATCTAAATCTAAAATCTTTTGTCCATTCAAAAATGGTGTTCGGTCGTTTACATCCAACAAACCAGTTTCTGGGAAGCTCCGTGGAACGGTACAGGTTTCATCAGTCTCGAACTCCAGATAATAATCTTCGTAAGCTTCACCATCAAGTAGAGGACAATTGAAACCAGGATGACCACCGATAAAATAAGGCAATTCCTTCTCTGTTTCATGGTTGATTACCTGATAAGTTGTCCTAAGCGTTTTTCCAATTAAGGTATAAGTAATCTTCAATTCAAACCGATAAGGGTATTGTGCCAACATCTCATCAGTTGCTTGAATACCAAATGTTACCTGATTCTCACTATGGTCTACTAATTCAAATTCACACTTACGAACAAGACCATGACGTGGCATAAAACCAACTTCATTATCGTCGTAAATAGCTTTGTCATTTCGCAAGCTGCCACAAATAGGAAAAAGAACTGGTGCTTGCCCACTCCAATAAGTGGCATCTCCCTGCCAAAGGTATTCGATACCGTCTTTATCTTTGATTGACGAAAGAGCTCCGCCAAAAGTTGAAAATTCAACCGTTAGCTCATCATTTTTTAATTGAATAACCATCATCTATCCTCCACGCAGAAGAGGGAGAGGCGTTAAGTGCGACCCTCCCATCAAAAATATCTCTTATAAAATTGTTAATGTCTCAGCTACTTCTTTGTACCAATAAGCCGATTTCTTAGGGTATCTTTCTTGAGTTTCAAAATCAACATAGAACAAACCATAACGTTTTTCGTAGCCGTTTGACCATGAGAAAACATCCATCAGAGACCAGATAAAGTAGCCTTTGACATTTGCACCGTCAGCAATCGCATCAGAAATCACTTCTAGGTGTTTTTTGACATAGTCAATCCGACCATCATCATAAACAGTACCATCGACAAATTCATCTTTATAACCCAAACCGTTTTCTGTAATATAGATTTTTTTATAGTTTGGATAATCTGTTTTGACACGCATGATTTGATCATACAACCCTTGTGGGTAAATAATCCAATCCCAGTCAGTTTTTGGAATATTGCCAGGTGCCTCACGACGTCCTATCCCCTTAATTTGGTATTTAGAACTGCCTTTTTCTCCCTTGCCATTATGAATGATTTCCGTCTCACCATCGAAAGCCCGCATCCAATCACTCATATAATAGTTAATTCCCAAGAAATCATTAAGAGCTTTGGCTGCTTCTAAGGCTGCAAAATCGTCATCACGGAGATCTAATTCCCCGCCATTTGTTGCTAAAATGTGACGAACACCAGTCATAGTTGCTTCAGAATAATGACCCAAATAGGTGGCATCAAGGATAAATTTATTATGGATAATATCCTCTAATTCCGCTGCACGAACGTCTTCTGGGTTTTCAGGATCATATGGGTATTTGGTCGGCAAAGCATGAACCACACCAATTTCACCAGTATAACCCTTATCTTTATAGAGTTTAACCGCACGCGCATGAGAAACCATCATGTTATGGTGAGATTGGAACACTTTAGCTAAATCGTACTGGATTCCAGGAGGGAATTTTCCAACCAAGTATTGCCCATCACCAATTGGACCAATTTCATTGAAGGT
This sequence comes from Streptococcus sp. E24BD, assembly GCF_041807825.1. Taxonomy (NCBI): domain Bacteria; kingdom Bacillati; phylum Bacillota; class Bacilli; order Lactobacillales; family Streptococcaceae; genus Streptococcus; species Streptococcus sp. E24BD. Next base: position 56,651 of record NZ_JBGTZB010000001.1, read on the forward strand.
TGTCCAGTAATTAACTTCTGTGAATTCTTCAAAGCAAAAGGCTGCATAATTCACAAAGTGGTCAATATTGTCACGGTTCAAGAAGTCACCATTTGAATGTAGTGCTTCCGGGGTATCAAAATGGTGCAACGTGACAAATGGCTCCACCCCACGTTTATGGCATTCCTCAAAAAGATTGTGATAGTATGCAACACCTTTGGGATTGACCTCTCCAAATCCAGTTGGAAAAATGCGTGACCAAGCAATTGAAATCCGAATGCCATTAACACCAAATTCCTCTGCTAACTTCAAATCAACTGGATAACGGTTATAAAAATCACTAGCTGGCTCTGCAGTGTACCAGTAATTTTCTTCCAGGTATTTATCCCAAGCAACCGACCCCTTACCATCTGTTTTTGTTGCCCCTTCTGCTTGGTAAGCAGCTGTTGCGCCACCGAAAATAAAGTCTTTTGGCAATGTTTTTGTCATCATATTCCTCTTCTAAAACTAGTTCTTCTAAGCCAAAGAGAAGGCTTAGTTCCCCCAACCTTCCATGTTTTCTTATTTAATTTTCAAATTGTTGCTTAACAAATTCAAGTGAACCTTGACCATCACGGGTCAAACCAATGTATTGAGCCCCTTCAGTCTTAGCCAATTTAATGCCAAGTTTATCTGTTTCCACCTTCATATCTTCATAGTTAGAAGCGACTTGAGGGGCTAGAATAACCAATTGATACTGTGGCAAAATTTCACGGTGAGCACCATAGCTTCCAGCAGCAGCAGTTACTGGAGCACCATATTCTTTAGCCGCTTTATTCAAGGCATTAGCCAGGAGACCACTGGTGCCACCACCTGCACAAAGGACGAGAACATTAGTCTGCTCAGTGATTTCTGTTTCTGATGCTTTTTCTGTCACACCAGCTTTTTCAAGAATGGCATCCGCTTTAGCTGTATTAAAGTTCGCCGCAACTTTTTCTTTCAAGATATCATTGCTGGTACCAGCCGCTTCCTCAGCCAAAATTTGGTCATCATACACTTTCAAGAATGGGTAATAGATGGCAACGTCAACAACAATAAGCAAAGCTGCAAGTACAAATGATAGGGCTGCAAATTGCGTTCCCATGATAATGCCCAGCGGTCCTGGAGTTGTCCAAGGAAGGTTCACAGAGAAACTGTTCATGCCCAAGGTATCAACGAAGAATTTGAAAATCCAGACGTTAACAATTGGAGTCAAGATAAACGGTACAAAGAAAATTGGGTTAAGAACAAGCGGTGCACCAAACAAAATTGGTTCGTTAACACCGAAGAAAGTCGGAACAACTGAGGCACGTCCAATGGCCTGATTGCGTTTTGATTTTGTCAACCACATGAACATGAATGGGACTACCAAGGTTGCACCAGTACCACCCATGGTCACGATGAACATTTGTGTTCCTGAAGTCAACACTTTATCGGCATGTTGACCTGCTTGGAGTAACTGCAAGTTCGTTTCAATGTTAGCGTAAGTAATAGCTGCAATCGCTGGCTCAACAATTGATGGACCATGGATACCAACAAACCAGAAGAGGGCATAAGCACCAAAGATAATGGTAATACCAAGGTAACCATCCGCTGCTGTAAAGAGCGGTGCAAGAAGTGTACCGATAGCTTCAGCAACACTGGTTCCAATGGTATTGCGAGCAAGCAAATCTAAACCATAGAGCGCAAAGATTGAGAACGAGAATGGGAACAAATCTTTGAATACCTGTGAAATATTCGGTGGAACTTCGGCAGGCATGCGAATGGTGACATTGTTTTTAACACAGACTTTATAAATGTTAACGGTGATAAAAGCCGCCAGGAAGGCAGAAAGCAACCCCTTCGTACCCAAAAAGCCATTAGCAAAACCACCCTCGATAGAATCAGAAGCTAGCAACAAAAAGCCTGTAATTGATGCCAACATGGTAGACATGTAGTTAATCTGATTGGTGCTTTCCAAATCACGGTTAACCGAATCTGTTAATGATTTCGCTGTTGTTCCAGCAACCAGCAAGGCAACAACACCCATCGTATAGCCATAAGGTTTCATCAGCATGCTGACAACATCATCACTCCAAGTAAAACCGAAAATGTTTGGCACAAATGCAATCAACAGGAAGATACTAGAGAAAAGAATAACTGGCATGCTGGCGATAAAGCCATCACGAATAGCACGGAGATAAATGTTCCGTGAAATTTTCTCAAACAATGGCTTTTGTTTTTCTAACGCATTAATCAAAGCATTCATTAGCGATTACTCCTTCTGTAAAGTTCAATCATATGTTTCATCATATCTTTCAACAACAGGGTTGTCATCAAGTGGTCTTGACCGTGCATCAAGGTCACACTAAAGGCCAGATCATCACCCAGGGCTTCTTTTTGAAGCAAACTTGTCTGAGCTTTATGGGCATTGGTGATACACTCCCCAGCTGCCTCAACAAGTGATTCAGCTTTGTCATAATCACCCGCTTGTGCAGCCGATAAGGCTTCCAGGAGACGTGAGCGTGCATCGCCTGCATAAGCAACGATTTCAAACCCTAACAGGGTAATTTCTTCTCTATTCATCAGAGAATTCCTCCTAAAGATAGTGTTTTTTATAAAAGACTAAACGATTGGTAACCATGTTCTAATCGTGATACTCTCCACGATTCCATTTTTCTAAAAATTCATTAAAGAACTCTGGTTTAGCTTGTTCAGCATTTTGCGTTTCAATTTGACTGATTTTTTCAATCAACAGTTTATTTTCCGGCGTTTTTTTGTATTCAGCAGCAATGAATGCATCAATAATATCACACATCAAAAGCTCCCCTGTTACTTTGCCTCCAAAACCAATAACATTGGCATTTAATTCCTCCTTGGCATATACTGCAGAAGACATGTCTCGGACAAGTGCTGAACGGACACCCGGAACCTTGTTCACGGCATTGTTGATGCCGACACCAGTTCCGCAGATACAAACGCCCAAGTCTGCTTGACCACTGACAACAGCCTCACCAACCTTTTTTCCATAAATCGGATAGTGTGTTCTCACATGGTCATAAGTCCCGCAGTCAATGACATCATGACCTTGGTTTTTTAGGTAATCAACAACAGCCATTTTCTCGTCTGTCACAATGTGGTCACAACCAACAGCAATTCTCATAATTAGTATCCCCTTCTTCTATTTTAACCCATTTTATTCAGCATATCTACACGAATTTGGTGTCTACCACCATCATAGGAACCAAAGACAAATCCTTTAACAATATTTTTAGCAAGAGTTGTACCAACAATCTCCGACCCAATTGTAATCATCCGAGAATTGTTGTGACCTCTCGTCATATAGGCAGACCGCTCATCTGATACCTCTGCTGCTACCATACCTTTTACCTTGGTAGCGACCATGAAACTACCTGCTCCATAAGCATCAATCGCAATACCCAAGTTTTCATCGTCCTTTTGAACCTCTTTGGCAACAGCAAGAGTCGTATCGACAAAATCTCTTACCTCGCCTTGACTAACATCAATAACCTCTAATTGATTTTCTTTAAGATAGTCAACGATAATATCTTTTAGTTTTAGTCCAGCTTGATCTGCACCAATGATAATTGCCATAATGTACTCCTTATAGTTAATATATAAAAAAGCGTTTCCAACCTTTTTACAACTATGATTATATACCCAAGGTAACATTTTGTCAACACTTTTTGTTCAAAAAATGTTATTTTTTTATTTTTTTGATTTTTTTAATAAAAAAACAAACAATTTATGTGGTTTTTGTTGGTTTTTTTGTTATACTAAGAAATCACTTCTGTAAAATCTTGAATTTTTTGCAGTTGTTCTGGTCTCATGCAATCTGTAATGACAGCCGTTAATTCTCCCAAATGACAAAACGTTGTAAAATCTTCTTTTCCTATCTTGGTTGTATCAATTAGTAAATATTTTTCCAAAGAATTTCTTAAAGCCATTTGTTGTGTAAAAGCTTCTGCAAAGGAAGAAGTCATGACCTCTCCTTCTTTTACACCATTGCCACTAAAAAACATTTTACTGAATTTCATCTTTTCTAAGATAGTATTTGTAATTTCACCCACAAACGATTCCGTTACTTGTCGCATTTCGCCACCTAAGAGATAAACTTTAAAGGTTTCCGTCTTTTTCTCATAAAGGTGCTTGAAAACAGGGTAGCAATTGGTCACAACAGACAAGGCAGTATTCTGAATCTCCGTTGCTAGCAATTCGACAGTTGTGCCCGGACCCAGAAAGATGGTGTCGCCATCCTCGATCAAAGCCGCTGCTTTCTTTGCTATTTCAGACTTTTCTGCAATGTTTTTATCGTGTTTTTCCTGATGAGAACTCTCTTTCACGGCAAAAGCATTATTGCTACGAGCACCGCCATGTATTTTTGTCAATACTCCCTGCTCTTCTAACTCAGACAAATCACGTCGAGCCGTCATATCTGTAATGTTGAATCGTTCAACTAACTCAGCTATCCTAACCGTTCCCTTTTCTTGCACAAGTTGCGCTATTTCTTCGTGTCTTCTATATTTTTTCATTTTCAACTTCCTCAAATTTGTTACTTTCATTATATCACTTTTCCAACATTATTTGTTTGTGTTATTGTCAAAAAATATTAAATCCATCATTTTTTGTTGATTTGGAAATAAATTCTCTTTCCCAGCAATTTGATTAACAAATTTCTCTACACGTCTCACTTCATATTCATAATCATCTATTAATTTACCCAGTTCTTCTTGACATTGTTTTACCTCATGATCTACCTGTTCAAGTGCAATAGCTGCGGTCAGATTCATCTTGGCATAATCATACCAGGCTAGTCTGCGGTTTTCTGGATCTGCGTTATCAAGATTGAGTAGCACTTCCGCAACCTTGTTAAGGTAAGCAAGTTTATCCTGATAATCCGTAATCATCAACTCCAGTTGAGCAAGGTCTTGGAGCATCCCGTCCTTGATTTGAAAAGGCACCCCTTTTCTGTACAATTTTTATAAAGTGTTTTTGTTAAGCGATAACTCGCTTAACCATAGGTGTTTGGTAATCGAGACTACCGTGAATGCGATGATGGTTCCACCAGTGGACATAGTCCTTGGTTTTAAGGGTTAGTTCTTCTAGTGACTGGAAGGTCTCCTGGTTGATAAACTCCAGTTTGAAAGAGCGGTAGGTGCTCTTTCAATTCTGGAGAATAGCTGAGCAACTTAGCGACGATCTCCTGATTAGTCAAGTGCGTACGAAAAGTTGGGCGATAGAAGCGTTTATCGCTGAGCTTTCGACTATCCTGCTGAATCAGTTTCCAGTAGCGCTTGAGCGCCCTATACTCGTGGGATTTTCGGTCAAACTGGTTTATGATTTGGACACGCAGGCGATTCATGGCTCTGCTCATGTGTTGGAGTAAAATAGTCCAGTGGACTATTTTAGCCTCGAGCTAAGAAATTTGAAAGCGAGAGGTAGAAGCGATCAAGGACGATTTTGGCATTCGGAAATAGTTTCTTAGCGATGTCGTAGCAAGGGCTAAACATGTCCATAGTGATGACCTTGACTCGGCTTCTGACCGCCCTAGAATAGCGTAGAAAGTGGTTGCGAATGGTAGCTTTGGTTCGACCATCTAGGATTGCCACAATTTTAAGCGAGTCAAAATCCTGAGCAATGAAGCTCATTTTTCCTTTCTTGAAACTGTTGCTCGCTTTCTCGTTTCAAGGCTCGCACCTCAAACAGTCTCTCCCCAGACTGTTTGAGTCCCAGGACATGTTCTCAGGGAGCCAGGTCAGATCAGTCTTGAACTGGCCTTCCTTTAGCTTTCGGAAGACGGTTGAGGTCGATACGGCTAAACTTTCAGCGATGGCTGTCATAGCGACTTTCTCAATCAGCTTCTGGACAATTTTCTGATTCAGGATAACAGTAAGAGGTGGTTTTTCTTGACCAGTGATGTCTCCGCGACCGCCATTTTTCGGCTCTATAATTTCTGTAGTGGGTAAATCCACCATGGAGATTATAGAGCCTTTTGAGTGTAGAAAAAAAGTTCCATATGACCTATAATGAAAAGTGCTTAAACAACTCATTAGAAAGACACATATGGAACAGTTCAATTTTATCACAAACCTACTCGGAATTAAAGACCCTAATATCACTATTTTGGAGGTTGTGGAGGCTGGGAGTCACAAAGANAAACTATCCAAAATACCTTATCTTGAGTGTGCTGGTTACAAGACACTCATTCGCTTGCGAAAGCGCCGCTTTCGTTGCTCAAATTGCGGGAAAATGGCTGTCGCTGAAACGTCACTGGTCAAGTCAACCATCAAATTCCTGTCATTCTTAATCAGAAAATCGCTCAAAAATTGATGGAGAAAGTCGCCATGACGGCCATCGCTGAAAGCTTAGCCGTATCGACCTCAACCGTCTTCCGAAAACTAAAGGAATTTCAGTTCAAGACAGACTTGAACTGGCTACCAACTAACATGAGCTGGGACGAGTACAGCTTCAAGAAAGGCAAAATGAGCTTCATCGCACAGGACTTTGATTCACTCAAAATCCTAGCTATTCTAGAGCGGTTAGAAGCCGTGTTAAGGTCATCACCATGGACATGTTTAGCCCTTATTACGACATCGCTAAGAAACTATTTCCAAATGCGAAAATCGTTCTCGATCGTTTCCACATTGTCCAGCATATGAGCAGGGCCATGAACAGGCTACGCATCCAAGTAATGAACCAGTTTGATCGAAATTCCCACGAATACAGAGCCCTCAAACGCTACTGGAAACTGATTCTGCAGGATAGTCGTAAACTCAGCGATAAACGCTTTTATCGTCCAGTTTTTCGCAGGCACTTGACTAATCAGGAGGTTGTCGCTAAGCTGCTCGGCTATTCCCAAGAGCTTAAAGAACACTACGAACTTTATCAACTGCTCCTGTTTCATTTTCAAGAAAAGCAAGCTGACCAGCTCTTTGGGCTGATTGAGGAGACGATTTCAAGCGTTAATCCTGTCTTTCAGACAGTTTTTAGAACATTGTTGAAGGGTAGGGACAAGATTGTCAATGCCTTGGAATTGCCCTACTCTAACGCCAAGATTGAAGCAACCAACAACATCATCAAGGTTATTAAGCGCAACGCCTTTGGTTTCAGAAACTTTGAAAAGACAAAACTCGCATTTTCATTGCCATAAACATAAAACGAGAGAAGACAAGAACTGTCCTCTCTCGGTGTTAAGTGGGTCAACCCACTACAGTTGACAAAGAGCCCATTTTTCCGCATTTTTGGCAGCGGAAGCGACGCTTTCTTAAACGAATCAACGTTTTATAGCCAGCACATTCAAGATAAGGAATTTTAGACGGTTTTTGGAAGTCGTATTTCGCCATCTGTCCTTGGCAATGTTGGCATTTTGGGGCTTGGTAGTCCAGCTTAGCAATGACTTCCTTGTGACTTTCAGCATCAACGACTTCCAAAATAGTAATGTTAGGGTCTTTAATTTCCAGTAGGCTTGTGATAAAATTAAACTGTTCCATATGACACCTTTCTAATGATGGTTTGGTCGCTTTTCATTATAGGTCATATGGGGCTTTTTTCATACTCAAAAGGCTCTATAATCTCCGTGGTGGATTTACCCACTACAGAAATTATAGAGTCTATATATCTTACGACTCCATAAGCCAATCCCATCGCCCTATCTAAAAAACCAGTCCCAACAGGAACTGGTTTTAGAGTCAAACTGAATCTACAAGTCATCAGTAACTTAGCTTTGACGACGTTTGAGAGAAATAAACATAAAGGTCAGGCCTGTCAGAGTAAGACCTCCGACTGCCAGTAAGTGCCTGTTGCTAGCACCTGTTTTAGGTAACATCGCTTGATAAGTAGGTATTACCGATGATTGATTAGGCTTGTTAAAAGTTCCATTTCTCCAAGTCAAAGGCGTCCCTTGACTGTTTTTGGATGACAGTAAGGCTGACTCTCCTTGATTAGAACCACCAGCGGCAGCGCTTCCTCCTTTGAGAAGAGACTTTTCGTCATGTTGTTTTAAAGCCATTTCTTTTTTAAAAGCATCCTTTACAGCTAGAGTCGGTTTAATCGTCGCTAGCTGCTGGTCTGTCGAAGACGACTGAGAGCTTATTGTCTCAGCAGTGCCCTTCGTCACTTTCTTTGGCCTTATAAAACTTAAAGTAACAGCCTTGCCCTTATAATCAGCTGACACATAAGTTAAGCCTTCTGATAGTTTTACTTCGATAAGAGCAAAGAGATGCTCCAAGAAAACAGCATGGGCCATCAGATCAAAGGATAATATTTGAGCCAATTTCCCATCAATCAGGATTGTAATCTCATAGTTTTCCACTGGTGGGTTGACGGAAGAAACAACATGAGCGTCACCTGACGACTGGTCATCCATAGGATGATGGAAGAAGAGATAAACCGTATTGTCTTCATGGGCAGCTGAGTCATAAACAAGACCTTCGGACAATTTAGCTTCGATAAGGGCAGAGAGATGCTCCAAAAAGACAGCATAAACCACATCATCAAATGCTGATACTTGAACCTCTTTACCATCAGCCGAAACAACTATCGTGTAGCTTTCTGAGACATCCTTAGACGGTTGAGGTATAGTCGGTACAGTTGGAGAAGGAATTGGTGCCAAGGTTAGCGCCTTACTAGCGATAATACGCTTAGGAGCTAGACCTTGATCAGTGACCACAGTGGTTACTTGCCTTGATAGAGCACCTGTTTGCTCATCCACACTATAAATCGTTCGGGTTTCTGTGACTCTTGGTTGTCCTGGAATAACTTTATCTGGACTACCAACAAGGTTATTACCATCATACTCAACCATTTCAGAAAGCACTTCTTCTTGACGAACAAGTTTAGGTTTAGTACCGACAACAATCTCTTTAGCAACAGCTGGCTTGGTGCTTAGAATAGTTGTTTGATCAACAACCACTGCCTTATCGCCATCAAGACGATAAGAGGTTCGAGTCGTAGTGATTGCAGGACTTCCCTCAATGCGAGTCACTCGTTTGTTGGCTTCAATATTATCATCAGCAACATAGCGAACAGGAATATCTGTTCCCACCAGCTCTTGAATGAGAGATTTAGTACCGACTTGTATCACTGTATCAGTAGGATTTTCGATCAATCGACCAGTGAACGCAGAGGCTTTACCAGATTGACCTAAAATAGTAACAGGCTGGCTAGCAAAAGCGAGTTGGTCATTTGCCTCATATCGAATTGATGGCTCTACGATAGAGTAAGCTTTATATTCCCACGTTCCAGTGAACGTAAGTGATCCTGAAACCACTTGTTCATTTGCCGGATTCCATCCTTTGAATTTCCACTCACCTGTCGCATCTTTACTTTCAATTACTACATCTGTATAAAGATTTGGTACTGAGATAGTTTCATTTTCAGCCACTGTTTTTCCACTAGGTAGAGGAGCTTTTTGGACATCAAAATTAGTTTCTTGACCATTTTCAAAACTATAGCGATACGAAATCTGATAATTTCTAGGTTGTCTAATCGATGTTGCTGGATTGATAACCATTGCTTTAGTACCAACAATACGCTCAGGGGCAAGGCCAGCATCTACGATAACTTCCTCAACCTTTTCAACTACTTTACCAGTATCCTTATTGAGAGTATAAGTCTTACGGATTTCAGTTAGTTTTGGTCGACCAGGTGTTACTTTATCAGGTGTTCCTGCTAAAACATTTGAATCCTCAACCACTTTTTCTGCTAAATCTTGACTTATTTGAGTGGTAACAGGTTTAGTACCGACAGTCACAATTCGAGGAGAACCCTCATAAACAACGGTTTGTTTGTTAACTTCATCAAGAACAGCTGTTCCATTAACTAATTCATAAGGGGTTGTCACCTTAGTTCTAGTCTGGCTACCCACATCAGTAATGACCATGTGCCCTGCAGAATCTTGTTCGTTTGCTACAAATTTCAATCGAATTTTTGATATTTCCTCGGTCACAAGTGGCTTAGTACCAACTGATATCGTCGTTGGAATCGCTTCTTCCGTGGTTTCTGTGATTTTAGGCACAGCTTTACCATCGACAATGTCAAAAGTGGTTCGGATTGTTGTTTTTTCAGGGCGACCTTGGTTAACTTCTGTTTTAATATTAGCTTCTTTAGCATCATCTCTAACATAAGTAACAGGAATTGTAGCTGCTTCTCTAACCTCAACCTTTGGTTTAGTACCAACGGTAACAACCTGAAGCGTTGGTAGAACAACTACCTTACCCGTAATCGCTGATTGTTTTCCAGGAACACCAGAAATCTTAATAACATTGTCAGTACCTGCGTCACGCTCTTGGTCCGCCTCATAAGCAATCGAAAAATCAACAGGCTTGTAAGGCACAAACTCCCAGGTACCAGTGACTGTAATATCATGGTTTTCTGATACATCATCTGACGAGGTCCAACCTTTAAACTGCCATTCTCCTAATCGATCAATACTCTCAACCAGACTCGGTTGTGGAGCTTCTGGAATAGGAATAACATCACCTTGTTTAACAGTTGTTGCTACAGGAACCGTTGAAACTTGATTTTTGTTAAAGTTACTTTCCTCACCCTTAGTAAAGGCATAGACATAGGTAACACGATTTGAAATCGGCGTTACTACCTTAGGTGCAAATCTCCAGTTTCCTTTATAAATAATGATAGTTGGAGTATCTTGCTCTGTTTCTTTAGTCCAATTAACAAAAGTCCAAGTTCCTGAATCCGTTTGGATATCCGAAGGATTTTTCGGAGTCTCAGGCTCTTGTTCATTATCCAAACTCTCTGAAGGAAGAATAGCCATTACGGGATGTGGGGCTACAATCTCTTTGTCGTTATGATAAAATTCATAATACACATCGTAAGGATGTTTGTAGACAAAGTCATTATTACTATCTTGTCTAATAAGGCGCTCATTACCTTTCATGACCATCGTCGCAGTGCTTTCAGTGTCTAAATCTAAATAAACATGATTATGAAGGGTAGCTTGACTATCTTGAGCGGTTACTTCAAATCTCAAACCATTCATGCTAACACCTGTCTTAGCTGTTAACTTGTTTTGAGGAGCTATACGGACTGTTCCGTCTCCCGAAAGATCCCATGCGTCTGTTTTAGCATTATCAACATCTAATATAGAATCTCTTGAAACAACATAAGCGCTGTTACTTTGACGATTATTACTCAATTTGATATTGGCATTGTTAGTGAGCTCTAAACTACCACCATTGGTTGTAACATTGGATAAGTTAACACCGTCTAGTGTAATTGTTCCAGTCGGTTCAAATTGAATGATTCTATTGGATTTGCTAGTACCAGAACCTTTTAAGGTTTCCGCCGTAACATTTGAGCCAATTTGACCACTTGTCATTTCAATCGTAGTAAACTGAGCATCACGAGTCCCTGTGATCATAAGTTCTTGTGCCTTAATAGCAGGAGGACGATTGCCAGTAGTTATCTCTGAAAGAGTTAGAGGAGCATTCGCTGTTATTTTAGGCATTACAGATAGGTCTGGATTTATCTGTAAATTTAGGTTTTTAAGCGTACTTGCAGCATTAATTACTAATTCTGGGCGATTCAAAGTCAGGCTAGCATTTTCAGTATGACCTTCAATCGTCACCGCTTTAGTGATGGTATCAAAAGTTCTATCTACCAAACTGTCCACAACAACAATCTTACCGCCTGCTTTGACTAATTGAAAGGCCTCCTCTAACAGACTAACTGGACTTTCAGGGGTTTTTCCATTACCATTTCCAGAACTTTTGACATAGACAATGTCTAGTAAGTCTGGCGTCTTGTCTTTAAAAACAGATGTTGTCAAATCATTTTTTAGAAGTGATGTCAATAACTCTCGTTTGGCACGACGAACAGCTGTAGCTCTTTCAAAAGTCGCTAAATTATTAGGAGTTGGATTTTGTTTAAATTGTTTTAAAATAGCCAAATCTGACTCAACAGCTTGTTTTAATTTTTCTTTAAACACAACTAAATCAAAGTGATCACTTGTTTTAGTCAGAAGTTTTTGATATTGTGTAACTTTTTTATCAGTCCAATCTTGATTATTGAGAGCTTGTAAGTCATTGTTTGCAGAATTATTCAAAAACCTTGTGAAAGCATCCCAGCCATCTAACCCTAGAACCTCATAGGCTTTACGCTTAAAGGAAACATCTCCTGTCGTATTTTTATTGTCAAGTGCTTTGGCAGAAGCCCAGAAAGACTCTAAAAGGGGAACATTATCATATTGGTCTGACTGTAATTCGTCAATATAAGGATGACGACCATGTGGTACAAATTGCCCTGCCACAAGATTTTGTGATACTAAACCACGCAGGAATGCCTCATAATTGCTGCTATCTAACTGCCCTGTAAAATCAGCAAACTGATCATTGGTTGACATGGTACGATTAGGATTTTTAGTTGGCGTTACTTGGTTGACTTGATTGAAGTATTGCTCTTTTTCAAGTGTTTTGGACTCTTGTAAAATTTGAGCTTCCAAAGCCTCCATATACATAATCACTTCAAGCAAATTTTTCTGATAATTCGCAAGGCTATCTTTGGTTGATTGAGGCGAAGACGCTTGAACTCGGTTAGGAACATCCCCAATACTAATAGAAGTATTTAAATTGAAAACAGGCTCAAATTCACTTTTTCCAGGCGTATTGTCAATATCCTCAAACATACCACGGGCATAAAGTTCTGCACCTTGACCAGTTCTATTGGTTCCCCAAATCGCTTTTTCATTAGCATGCGTCATCTCATGCGTAAACAACGTTACACCAGAATAGTTAGTGTGCATCAGACGTGATTCAAAAGCCTTCAACTGACCATTGCCATCATAAACACCACCAAAATTTTGACTGTTTTGATAGGTTTGCCATAAACCTATTGGACCAAGGAAACGTCTAACAGCATTAGCTGCTGTATCTCCTTCTTTAGCTGACCATACACGGGTAACTTTGTCACTATTAGCAGTATAATTATGATTCATTGAATCAATCGCAAAGCTAAACGGAATAGGCTGCTTGGGATTATCATTTAAGAAACCAATAAAACGTTCAAAACTATCCATGTAAGGCTTGATAAATGGTGTCTGTGATTGTGCAGTACCCTTGCTATGACTAGACAATTGATCTTCGGTGTACAAGTCGCCATAAGTCTCTGTCATACCAATAGTCAAGTGATTAGTCGCTGTGCCGACGAATACACCTTTCCCAGAACTCAATAAAGGTAAGAGAAAAGCAGACTTATGGTTCTTCAAAAGGTTATAAGCAGAATTTTCCTGTGACTGTTCGCCTTTTGCTTCATAAACAATAGCTTCCGTCTGCTCCTTAAAATATTGAGCAGCAGTTTTATTTTTTCGTCTTGCTAACTTTTCAATTAAGTCGGCGGGACTAGCTGATCCAGTTAGACGATTCATGCCACGACCAGTGAATAGCTCAGTATTATGAGATAAATAAGAGCCTGTACGGTAGTTATTGTCAGTTCTTGTACCACCTAAACGTTTTAATCTCTCAAGTGGGGTTTCATTAGCCACTGTAGGGTTCAAGTTCTGAGGTGTTAACAACAACTCCTTAATCAAGCCTTCTTCAAGATGGTATTGCTGTGTTAAGTGAAACATTCCGCGCAAATAAGCGGGTAAGTTTGTCTTAAATTCACCGACCGAAATAGGCTGTGTTGCAATAATCTGTTCCAATAAAGTTGGGGTAAAGATTGTTTTCACTTCAGGAGCGAGGACTTCATATTCATCAACTTGAGTAATTTCAGCATTAACCTTATCCAACGCTAGTTGAGTGGCTTTCTCACTTAATGTCCGTAATAAACGTTGCTGTTCAGGAGTGTAATTTGTCACAGCATGTGGTAATCCAGCTTCCTTTTTTAACTGATTTAAAATCGGAACCATCACTTTACCTATATCTGAAACAGCTAATCTTGTTTTTGTTTCTTTTACCTCACTCAAGGCATAATTTTCAGTCTCAGTATTGATTTTTGAGTGAATGACACCAGCATACTGTTTAGCCAAATCAGTAGTGATGATCTCCTGTCCTCGCTCAGTAGCTTCCTTGGTAAAGTAACTCTCTAAACTTTCTTCGTTTTGGACTTCTCTAGTACGACGGAGACGTGGTTTGTCGTCGGTTCTTGTGGTTTCATTGAGGGCATCATCTGACGGTTCAGATACTGACTCGGGTGCTTCTGCTAGTTCTCTAGCCTCTCCTGACACTACTCGGGCTGGGCTTGCTTCCTCTTCTACTGATACTTTTACTTCAAAGGTAGCATTTTCTGAATTCTCTGAGATAACAGAGTCCGCCATATTGGTTGCATAAGATTTAGCCTCAGCAGATTCTTTGGGCAAGACCTGATCACTGACAACTACTGTAGTCACCTCAGGTATTTGAGGGCTTTCGCTTGCCAAATCAGGCACACCCGTTGCATGTTCTTGATTGGACAAGGGCTTCTCTGCAACCCCCTCGGCTTGAACCGTTTGAGTTGACCAGGCAAAACCAATACAGACGGAGACAACTCCGACAGATAATTTTTTAATTGAAAATTTATGTTTTCTTTCCATGATAACTCCATATCGTTATTTTTGATTGCTATTTCTATTATAGCCTAATTAAAGGTGAAAAGGCAACCCTTTTCAATGTCATGTTAATTCGCCTTCTTATTTTTAAGCTCATGAAGAAATCATCCACTGGATAATTTCTTTGCTCCTGTATATATTTTTTAATCGTGGCTTCGTTAAGTCCTACTGTGCTTACATAATAACCCTCTGCCCAAAAATGGCGATTGCCAAATTTATATTTCAAATTGGCGGGTTTATCAAACATCATAAGAGCACTCTTACCTTTTAAATAGCCCATGAAACTGGAAACGCTGATTCTTTGAAAAGGCAACCCTTTTCATTTTTCTCCTTTCGCTCTACAATAGGCTTGAACACCTTTATTGTATCGCGTTTGGAGTTTTTTTGGTATAACCTTCGATGCGCACCAGCATAGCGGGTGGTTTATTGGTTACGCACCTTCGGAGCGTAACGGACTTAAAGTCACATAATAAAGGCAAGAACGCTCTAAATTGTTCTTGCCTAAGCAATTATATTTTCTAAATGTGATAATATCCTCCTTAAGAACAGATTGTAGAACGCTCAAATCCTTGATTTAACAGCGTTTTAAGCACCTGTCATTATTATGACACAATCCCCCCCCACCAAGTAAGATGGCTTTTGGGGTAACTGATGTCGTTTTGCCACGAGTTAAGGAACGAATAGTTCGTTTTAAGGCTAAGTCAAAGTCATCTTTGCTAAATTCTTCTAACCGCATTAAGCCACCACCTGATGATGAGCAAGCTCCAACATTCGCTCAATACCATCTAAATAACCATTGTAACGCTCCACTTCATCAAAAGTATTGACAAGGTAAATCTTGGTATTGATAAGATCAGACAAATCATCACTCATCAAAATCCAAGGGCTAGTCTCATCATCAAAAGTAATTCCTTGACTATCTTGATAGCGATATAGTTCGGACAAAATCGCTGCGCCACGCTCTTTGATAACTTCAATTTTTAAGGTTAATTGATAATCTTCCACTGGTGTTAACATTTTTTCTTCTCCTACAATATCAACATAGGATACATTAAATTTCTGACAGATACGGTCTATGAGCTCTGTTGATAACGAGCTTGTCCCATTTTCATAACGGCTCAAACTATTTCGAGAAATTCCAATTATCTTGGCAAATTCAGGTTGGGTCAAATCATGCGTTTTTCGTAACGATTTGATATTTTCTCCAATCATAAAAAGTCTCCTTTGATTTTTTCTTTATTATATCACAAA
Source organism: Streptococcus sp. E24BD (assembly GCF_041807825.1). Classification (NCBI taxonomy): domain Bacteria; kingdom Bacillati; phylum Bacillota; class Bacilli; order Lactobacillales; family Streptococcaceae; genus Streptococcus; species Streptococcus sp. E24BD. The sequence goes on from NZ_JBGTZB010000001.1 coordinate 72,441, forward strand.
AATAGATAACGCACCAAAAATGGTGCGTTATCTATTTTATTTATAATTATTAAAATATTAGTGACTTAGGAAGTGATATTTTCTGTTGCAACTTTAAATTTTTTTGATATAATTTTGTTAGTTTATAAAACAACAAATGGATTAGGAGGTTGTATGTTTTCAGGAAATCGTTTAAAAGAAAGACGAATAGTTTTAGGTTATTCACAATCTGCTATGGCAGATAAACTTCATATCAATCGTTCCTCCTACTTCAACTGGGAGAATGGAAAAACGAAGCCAAATCAAAATAATCTCAGACAACTAGCGACTATCTTGGATGTTTCAGAAACTTATTTTGAATCTGAGTACAATATAGTCAATACTTACCTCAAGCTCTCATCAGAAAATCAAGGAAAGGTTGATCAGTATGCTGATGAGTTACTTCAAAAACAACAATCACAAGAGAAAGTAATTCCTCTTTTTGCAGTTGAGGTCTTATCTGATGTTTCACTATCTGCTGGTCTTGGGGAATCGCTCTTTGAGGAATACGAGACAGAGACCGTCTATGCTGAGGAAGAACAGTATGGTTATGATATTGCTGCTTGGATTAAAGGAGATTCTATGGAACCCATCTATCTTGATGGCGAAGTAGCCCTTATCCGTGCTAGCGGTTTTGATTATGATGGTGCCGTCTACGCCCTATCCTGGAATGACTCTGTCTATATCAAAAAACTTTATCGAGAAGAACATGGCTTTAGAATGGTATCCCTCAACGATAACTACCCTGATAAATGGATTCCTTATGAAGACAATCCTCGTATCGTGGGACTTGTCGTAAGTCACTTTATGCCTGTTATAGGAGCTTAAATATGTCAGTCAATATTAAAGAAATGATTTATCTCAGAGATAACCGTATCTATTTTATGAAAAGGCACCCCTTTTCATGAAATTCTCAGGAGCTAAGCTCTCTACCAAACCATTATTGCCCATATCCTCCATAAAATCGACCTTGATGTCGTAAGCAGATTTGACTCTTGTACGGTTGAGGACATAATCACTAAACTCTTCCGAGCTAATCGTCTTCTTAGCATTACGGTCTGAAAAAGTAAAGCGTAAGCAACACTCATCCATGTGTTCATAAGCATAATCGGTCATGATAATAGTGTTCTCATAAGTCTCGATATACTTATCATTATTTAAGCAGACATGGTTATCCACAAAGACAAACTTCTGACTATCAATGGTCTCCTTAAAACGAACATTAGAAAAGTATTGAAAGCATAACTCGGTGAAAGAAATCGTATAGGTCTGCCTGTCCTTAAAGGCATCTAGCTCAAAACTGTAGTTTCTCAGATAACGGTCATCCAAATAATTATAGACACCATGAGCTTCTTTATAGCCTAACTCAATCATCCGAATTTTTGCGGCTTGTCTGGATACCCCAAAGAAATTTGCCAGACTATCTACCACTTCTGTGATGACTTCAATCTTAGACAGATTACTATAAATGGATGATAAGGCACGATAGAAATCCTCAATTTTCTGTCTTGTCTGCTTCTTTGGCATAAGGATTTTAGGAGCTAGGTTATTAGCCTGCCATTCCATCCAGTCTAAATCAGTCCAGTTGGCCACATCTGACAGGTTTTCCTGTGTTCGACAGGATACCGAATCATGAGTTTCATCCACAAGCATACGCAATTCATGATAAATGCGATGAAACTCCCAATGAACACACTCGTGGATAATAGTATTGTTTAGGGAGCCAATATTTCGTTTTTGAGAAACCTCCTCATCTGCACAAATTGTTCCTTTCTTGATTAATCGCCTAATAGCTTGATTGTTAGCATCATAAGTCTCTATCTCAGTATCCTTAAAAACCATCTTACCAAAAATGGAAAAGTCAGAAGAGAGCTTGGTTTCCATGATGGTAAGCCCCATAGCAGCCGCAAGTTCAGTCACGTCAATCTTGGTAGGTGACTTGAGAGCTTGTGGATAGTATTTGGCTAGAAAAGCGTTAGCCAACTCATCAAAATCTGTCTTTTTGATATAGGGTACACCTGACCGACTGAGGAAACGGCTACACCGTCTATTTTGTTCTTTCAGGTCAACGGATTGAACCACAAAAGACTGAATACCATTATCTAGGACAACTTCTGTGACCATTGAGAGCCAGATGGTTTTCTCATCTACCTCTAATTCTCCCTTATACCGTTCGCTCACTTCCACAAAGGCAGTCACCACAATCTCCATCTCCAAACGGTTATTGTCTAACATAGAGGTGTAAATAGCATAGACATCAATATCTATCAACTCGATATAATTCCTGGGATTTCGGATATTTCTAGTTGATAAATCAATCTCCTCTCTGTGTTCAATCAAAAACGCCCTGGCCTTAGTAAAAAGGAGATTATAATACTTCTTTTGGATATAGGTTTCAAGAGATGGTCTGGACATGGCAGGACTCCTTTTCTTTTATCTTGAATTCTATTATAGCTTATGGTATAATTTTGTCAAGTTATAAATCAACAAGGAGAAAAGACCATGTTCTCACCCACAAAACTCAAACAACATCGACAAGAAAAAAATCTTTCCCAGACTGCTATTGCGAGTGTACTAGGGATTACAAGGTCTGCCCTATCTTCCTGGGAAACTGGGAAAGCTGTCCCAAATAAAAAACACTTAGACCAACTCGCTCAAGTCCTAGATATTAACATCCAAGACTTGTACGAGGAGCACCCCCACCTCACCCTCTACAAACAGCTCAACAAGACAAACAAAAAGAAGGTCGATGAGCTAACTCACGACCTTCTCAGGGCACAAAAAGTTATGCCTCTCTTTAGTGTACAAGTTCTTGATAATATCGCTCTCTCAGCAGGACATGGCTCTGGTTTCTACGACGAATACGAGACCAGAGAGGTCTTTACCGACAAGGAATATCTCTACGATGTGGCAACTTGGATTACTGGTCATTCCATGGAACCTGTCTACCAAGATGGGGAAGTCGCCCTCATCCGTGAAGGAGGTTTTGATTACGACGGAGCCGTCTATGCGGTGGCATGGAATGAGCAAGTTTATATCAAGAAAATCTACCTTGAAGCCAACGGCTTCCGTCTCGTCTCCATCAACAAAGATTATCCAGATAAGTTCGCACCAGCAGAGGATGAGCCAAGGATTGTGGGGAAAATAGTTGGGAATTTTATGCCTATAGAATAGTATAATTCATCAAAACTTTTCCGAACCTACTTCACATATTATACGAAAGACATAAAAATTTAACATTATGATAAGAAAAATCATTCTTAAGATATGAGGATTCAATAATATATAAGGGTAATTTGATTCGACTTAGCAATACTCTATCTCACTAACCTGCCAGCACTGGCACACGACTCATTACTCTTGAGTAATATTAGTTACCAAGCAACCGAAGCTCTATTAAAACTATATGACCAATCAAACTCATTGAATAAACAAGTATTTTTAGCCTTCGATAAAGCAAGCTCATATTCTCCAGAAGCGAATAAACTCTTGTCAGAAAATATTGTATTGAGACTCTCTAGTGACGGAAATGAACTCTACGGTATTTCATGGAACAAAGGAGAAAACTCAGATGAAGTTTAGCTACAATAAATTATGGAAACTTCTTATTGATAAAGGTTGGACCAAAACCAAGCTTAAGCAAAAAACAGGAATCAGCACTTCAACCATTGCAAAGTTAGGCAAGGGAGAGAATGTCACTACTGATGTACTTTTAAAAATTTGTACAGTACTAGATTGTCAGATTGGGGATATTATGGAAATTATACCGTATATTGAATGATGGTTACTGCAGATATTAAAATCAGCCTAAATGATTCAGGCTGATTTTTCTATTGATTCAAAAAAAACTATCTATTCTGTGATAACATGAATAACAGGACACTCTATGAAGATAATTTATATAAGATAGAGAAGCCATTCTCATCTGAGAAGCAATCTTTAGATAATCTTCATTGAAAAAAGTTTATTAAATTTTGAACAAAAACTACTCAACCTGACAAACTAGCATAATTAAAAAATTTTTTGAATAATAGCATATATCAAACCTAAAATAGGGACAGCTACCCATATCCAAAATTTCCATCCATTTTGAATTTCATTCTCAAGCTCCTTGTTATGAAGTTTTAGAAGTTTATTTTCATTTTCTAGTTCGCGGAATTTATCCTCTGCGTTCATCTACACTTCCTCCTTAAATTTATCCAACTGCAATTGCATAGAGATAAATATTTTTTTTATCACTAATTTCATTAATAAAAGTTTCTATTTTATCATCAAACCAACCTCCCATCGGTAAACTTTTTATTCCTAGCGCAGTAGAAACAAGCTGGATATTTTGTGCAATATGACCAGCCTCTAAATGCAAAAGTCGATAAGCTAATAATCCATATTTATTGAAAATATTTTCATAGTTCGAACATAACATAATTATCATATTTACCTTTTTAAATGAATTATTTTGTACGTCACTGTTTTTACTTGTTATTGGGGCAAATGTTTCTAAGTCTATAATATTCATACTTTTTTTAAATTCAAGTCCGTCATACTTTACTTCATATATACCATTCTTTACTTCATCCATATTATCAATATAAACAAAAGGAGTAATTGAATTTAACGCACCTGATGTAGGATAGCTAAATAAAGGAACCTCTTCTCCAAATACAAACTTGCAATTTGTAGGAGAGAATACAGTTTTCAACAAGTAAATCAGTTTGTCAAAACTCACATTCTTATCAAATTCATTTAGTAAAGACGATCTCCTTTTTAAAAGTATTTTATCAAGTGACTCCAGTTCATAATCTAACTCAAAATCTTTAAATTTAATGCTATTAGAGCCAGATATTCTATTTTGACTTTTGAAACTGTACTTATCCCTAGGCTTCGATATTTCCCAATATTTAGATTGGTATGATAATACTTTTTTTATTTTTTCAAAAATAGAAATATCAAAAAAATATTTTTCCATATTAATCAGAATTCTCCCTCAGAAAAAAATCTAGCATGGTAACTTCAATAGTGGGAGAAATTCCCATCCTATTTGCGAACATATGTATTTGGGAAGAAACTATCCCCATGTATTGCTCTTTTGAAACTAAAGTAGAAATGACAAAGAATAAATTATGAATCTTTTTAACATAAATATCAAAATCTTTATTCAAAAAATTTTTATTTTTAATAACTGTAATATTTTTTTGAATAAATTCCAAGATTTTTTTGTCAATACCGACCCCTTTACTCTCCCAGAAATTAATAGCATAGGAATCCATCTTTAAAATTTCTTCACTTGTTAAATTACATTCGTTATGAAATACAAAAATAATATAGAAAGTCAATAGAATTTTACACAAGAATTTTTTTTCGTAATAATAGTTATCTACCACATTAAGTAACGCAGTTGAAATCTGACTACAGATACAAAATAGATCTTCGCTTACTATCAGAGCTTCTTCCCCGCCATATCTCTCTATTTCCGGTATATAGGCAATGTTTTCAATAGTCGCATTTTTCCTCAATTTTCTATCCATCTTTCCGTTGTTATCAATACTCTCATTATAAATTTTCTTATAATCGGTCTTATTTAATAACTTCGTTGGAGGATTATTCTCCCAAAATTTATAAGCATACTTATTTATCATACTATCAATTGTTTCGAAATTTTGTGTATCCCTCACCAAATATCTTAATCGAATATGAGGCCCCCCTTCCCAATAACGAATATAGAAATATTTTTCAATCTGATTCTGATTAACTAATTTATCCATAAATTTTGATAAATAGATTACCAATTTATCAAATTGTTGAACATCATGATAAAATAAATGCTTTGATTTCCAATCTCTTTTCATTTATTATTCCTTTATATATAATCTTATGGAAATGGATGGGGAAGATGGTTTATGGAATTCAATGTAATACTATTTACATTTCCCCCTCTATAATCTACATAATTTTTTATCCTCTCTATATTTACACGCCGATTTGAATGTCCAAATGACATATTAAGAAGTCCAGGAATCAACACTTTAACACAATAAAGTCCAAATTTTTCGGAAACTTTATCACTTATATTCACTACATATATATCTCCAAATTTTTTTTCAATAATTTTTATTAGTGCCTGTAAATCTGAGGTAAGCGTTGCATGTGAATAAGTATTAAAAATTCTATTCTCATCAAATTCATTTTGATATTCACTATAATTATTTTTAAATAAAAAGGGCATTTTATTTTTATAATCCGCATGAGCATGATACAATATATGATCGTCAATATCTCGTATTAAAGAAAAATTATTCTGAATCTCCTCAATAAATGACTCTTTACTTCTAACTTCAATTAATCTTTCAAAAGTTGGCACAGAGGTTATTACTTCAAAAATTGCTGATTCAATTGCACTTAAAGGATTAATATGACAGCCTGCAGCTGAAAAACTTCGAATACTAGCATTTTCATTATGATTTATATACAATGCCCAAATTACTGGTATGCCCACTTCTTTAGTTATATTAAAAAGTTTGAGCTCACAGTTATCCTCTTTTAGTCTTTCATTAATAATACGTAGGCGAGATGGTAAAGATTCCCATGATAATTGTTTTACTTCTTCTTTTAAATACCATGTAAGTAAAAAATTATCTCTTTCAATAATTTCTAAAATCCCATAAAAAATAGCTTCCTCAATGCTACTCCCCAAAGCACATCCATTTGATGTTTCATAAACAAACCTTTCATTTTCTTCGCTTTTACTAAAGTCTTTATAAAATACTAGTTGCGAGGGCAATAAGCAAATTTTTCCGGTAGTTATATTTTTACCAAATATCCAATCATAATTTTTCTCAGAATCAAAATCATGAAATTTATAGGAACTATCTCTATATTCTTTATTAGAAAGACAAAAATCAACAGGATTTAATGTATTGTACTTTTTAGATAAATCAGAAAAACACCCTCTAATTAATTTTTTATAGCGTCTATTTCTAGAGTTGCAGTATCTCTCTAATGACTCTAAAAAAGCAGATTTTGTTGCAGCCTCTGTCATAAAAGTCCTTCCCCAGCCTGACTCGTAACCAGCATCAACATTAATCTCTACTGCATGGAGAGGCGCATATTCGGAAATTTTTTCATCATATGAATGATGAAAAAATCCAAAATTTCTATCTAGATATCTAGTAAAATCGAATAGATGCTCACTCTTTTTTAAACGATAATTTTTAGGAGATAATTTTTTTCCTTCACCAAGTAGAATATCTGCCATTCTTTCCGACATATCGTAACTACTATTTTCACAGCTACAACTAAAATGGAAAGTAAAATTTGTAGTATTTACCCCCTCAATACTATACTCCTCTACCTTAGGGTCTAACTTCTCATTAAATAGTATTAAATTTGATTTTAACCTATTATCAAGATTAAAATGTTTACTAGGTAATGTTCCGTATTTCAGGAATAATAATAGATTATGCTCAGGGTTGTTATCTTTAAGTTTTAATAATAGACAGTTCAAACAAGGTCTAGATGTTGATTTTGGAAAATACAATGCATATATAATATTAAAAGCATTTATTATAAAAACGATATTCCTGTTAGGTGATTTAATAATAATATTATTTATGTTTTCAATATCACGTCGAGATTTCAAGTATATGATCAAATCAACTTTTGAATCTGGGTTAAGTGTTGATAACTCTTGTGCTCTAATATCAATATTGGTATGTGCACTTAAAAGTTGTAAAAGTTGGTCCTCAACATCAACAATTTCAATTATTCTCATTTTAAACCTCTCCCATAAAGATTCCAAGCTCCAGTCCTCTCAAAGAACCATTTGAATAGTATTTTTGAGATTCATTTATATCCAGATAATCATTAAAATCATCTGATAAAACAACAAATAAATTATCCCAATTTAATTTTCCAAATAGTTGCTCAGATAAAACACTTTCAACAGAATCTAAAAGCTTAACAATACTTAATTCATTTAAGGCAATTTCTGAAAAGATTATGTTAGAGTGAAATTCCAATTGCCCCACAAAAATATTATTGTACTTAAACACTCTTCTTGTGTAACCTTTACTACCTTCGCAAGCATTTAGGAGTTTCATTTTGCTTTTGTTGATATTAATTGAGTTTTCTATCAATTCTCGCTTACTCACTATGCTTTTACAACAAACATCTTCTAATTCAAAATAATTATTTAGATTATACGAAACCATTTTTTGGATGGCTGAAAAATATGTCTTACTGATTATCAATATGTAATTTTCAGTATTCTTTAAATTATATAACAAGCAATAATAAGGAGATTTAGAAATTGACGAAAAATTTGCTACTTCACTCCAAAGAATTTCTGCACTTTTAGCAATCTTAATTTTTTCTGTCTTATTTTCCCAAGACTCTATCGGATTTTTCGGATTATCAGAATATAACTTAATATCATAAAAATAATTTCTCTTAATAAAATCAATCAAACTATTTTTCTTAGAAAAATAACTTTCACTTTTATTTTTTTCAAAATCAAACTGCTTTAATTTTCCTGGAAGCTCTTCTTTTCTAAATTGAAGATGACTCATTCCAAAGCTACTAAAATACCGATATAGTTCTAGATTATTAATTTCTAGTTTTATGTAATCCTTTATCAGAAAAACACTCCCATACTCATCCAATATTACATCTACATAATCCATATATTTCAGCCTCCTTTAAAATCGAATTCTACATATCTTTTAAATACTCAAAAAAAGCTTGATAGTTAAAATTTGACTTACTAAAGACAATAGTACTTAGAGCTCCACACAACACAGTCCTTTCTACACTACTTACTTGTAACATTGAAAAAATTTCATAAACTTGGTTCACGAGAGACCTATATCTTTGAAATTGCCAACTATCAAAAAAATCTGAAAATCCTTCAATTTTAAATAAAGACTGGTGAAAGTCACTTAGCTTGGCTACTTCTTTTTGTACGTTATCAATCTTATAGTCTAGCGAATTATATAACAATCCTGATTTTGCTAATAATTCGCTATATGTCGTTATTTCGCTTAATATATGATCCCAATCATCAAATAGCTGATTCTCAAAGGTATCACTTGGAGAATCAACTAAAGTTCTATCCAGATTTATAATATAATCTGAATATTGCTCAACTAATTTAGAAATAGAGGAAACAATCCTCTGTTTAACCGAAACATATTTATCTGAGGTGAGTGAATCTAATCTGCTCATATAACCTTGATAATGAGAAAAAAATGACATACACCCAAATTTCGCTCCTTTAAATTCATCATAGCAAAATTGCTTTGAAGTCAAATATAATAATTTCAATAGTAACAATCTTTTTTTATCATCCTCTAAGTCAATAATTTGATTTCTATATTTACACAACAAAATCAATTTTAATTTTTCAATTTTTATAAATTCAACATTCGGATAAATTTTAGATATTTTACTTTGCCAATCTAATTTTTCTTCCACTATTGAGTAATCTGTTTTTATATTCGTTAAATCCATTTTGGGACCAGAATGATTTAGTATGTTAATTTGGTTTTTTACCTGCTCAAGAGTATTCTTATTTGTAACCCTAAATTCCTTAAACAAACCTAAAATTTTAGTAAAAAAATCTGTTAATAAGACAGTTGTTTGCTGTCCTCCTGAATGTAATATTTGAATACTAAAACCATTACTACTATCAACTTTAATTGAATTAATTGCATCCATCAATTGCTTATTTTCATTTATAAATTCATATAATTCATACAGAACTTTACCTCTAATTTTAGAATTATATATGTAACAACGTACTTTACTTGAAATCATAATAGATTGCTCCTATTCAGTATACTCTTTTATATACTCTGTCATCATTACATCTTCATCAAGATTTGGAATGAGTTCTTCAATAACCATGTAATCAAACTTGTTTAATTCTTTAAAGAATAACTTATTGAAAAGTATACTGGTAAAATCAAAATACTGGGGCTTTTCAAGATTAACAAAATAGTTCTTATCTTCTTCTATAATTTTCCCAAAGTAGACCATTACTTTAGTATTGAAACCAGCTCCTTCTAAAAAATTTAAAATGTACTCTATTTTATCTGGAAATCTCGAATCCAAAAAATCATTTATATACGAAACTGATACAATAATCTTCTGTCTTGAAAGAACAACATTGTCTAACTCTATCCTAGGAATTGTAACTTTATCTTTACCACTTAATACTAAATTATTAATTATCTGCTTTGATAAAGAAATTTGAAATGATCCACTGTTACTGATTGTATCCAAAGTAGCAGCTAGAGCAGGAATTGCTGACTTAATTACAGAACCTTGGAAAATAGTTTTTATCAATTCCCTTCTATTGTTAAACAACCTAATTCTGTTGTTACTATCAACACCAAACAAGAGTTCACTCATTTTTATAACTTTTTTTATATACTTAACATTGATTTGGTGATTTGGGATTTCAATTATTTTCTCAGCTGTCAATACTCTAGAATTTGCATTAAATCCCCAACAATAAAACATATCCGCAATTCTCTTTTCAAAATTTAAAAAGTCAATATATTCTCTAACTTCTTTAATAGCGAATATTTTCGGATAAAATGTAAGGAACCTATTAAAATATGCTAAATATCCTGGGTAAATATTATTCACTACTACTTTATCTCCAGATAACTGAAAAAATATGCTATTTGAAAAATCTAGCAAATCATTCTCTTTTAAAAAGTTCTCCAACTCTTCTACAAAATCATTTTTTATTACTACTGTTTTATCCACATCAACCCCATTCAAAATATTTTTTATAAATTCCTCTCTAAAAAGTAGTAATTGCTTCAATATATTTGACATATATTCATCTGGATAATATGTTTCCAAATTAACATTAGCGAGTCTAGGAGCTTCTTTTATGATTATGTTAACTATATCCTGAACTATTTCTTCTGATGTCCCTACCTTCTTGTGTTCTCTCTTGTATTTATTATAATAATATTGTCCGAATAGTAGCTGAAAAAACAAATTACTATCAAATAATCTCGTTAGAATTAATAGCTTTCTTATTGACTTATTGTCAACTTTTAAACTTTCTTCTTCAATTTGCCTCAACTCTACAATATCTTGATAAATAAAATTATCACTACTAACATTGTTAATATTTAATAGTTCACATATTTGCCCAAAACAGTCTTTGAGTGATTGAATCTGAACTTCAGAATGTAAAAAATTATAATTTATTATTTCTAATAGACGCTTTGATTCTAAAAGTAGCAAAGACACTTTATTTACTATAGGGTTCTTACTATTTTTATCAGAAATCCATTTTAGCAAATCCTCTAAAATATGAGGAGATTCAGACAGATACTCAACAGAAAGTAACATTTTATTTTCTAATAAAAACTGTATTACCTGTGATTCTTTACTAGGATAATAATCTGCTATAAAACTCAATAAATTCTTGTATGATATTTTTTCTACTGAACCTATCTTATAATATAAATCTTCTAAAAATTTCGTTTTAGGAAATTTATAAAAAGTATCAAGAGTTTCAAATACCTTTGATGAGTCATTTCTGCTTTTTGAAGCAGTGTACACCACTTGATTTCCACTAAAGGTCACAGTATCATTCATATAGAAATGCAGTGTCACTAGGAAATCATTGAAATACTTTAATTTTTCAAAGACTTCTAACAACAATTTATAATTAATTTGAACCGAATTCTTTTTCTGTTTAATCCCCTCTAAGGAAGAATGACATAATATTTCACTACTAGTCAAAGTGCTGAAGGGACTTAATTTCAATGTTGCCCGACACAGTATTTTTAATAAATAATAATCAAAATTTCGATTTTTTTTGTTGTGTACAATAGGTAATTGACTAATATACCGTTTGTATCGACTATATGCACTTGAAGATAGAAAGCATATCCCATTTCGAATATTTGGATTTTTACTAACTTTGAAAATAATTTCTCTCTCTTTTAGATATTCATTTTCGATTACTTGCTCAATCTCTAATTTTATAGAATCCAGTTTTTTCTTACAATCCTTTAGCGTAACTACCTTTTCCTTTAAATCAAAACTTAATTCTTCTAAAGGTATCTTCGAAATATTGTCATTAAAAATTTTTCTTTTAAGTCCGACTAAATCACTTCTGTTTTTCCCTGAAATAGTTGCAATCTCTTGTTCTAATTTTTCCAACAAAAGTTCTTTCAAGTGATCAAACTCTTTTTGTTCTAACTTTCGTAGGATATATAAAGACTGTAGTTTCTCCGAAGATAATTGAAATAACCAATTGGGACGTAAAGGATTTTTTCTCATTATGGTTATTGGAAATTCTTTCATAACCCCCCCTAATACCTATCATTTAGGAGCTAGAAGCCTCCTACACAAAATATAAATTGAAATCTCAACCTAATAAAGATTATTCAAATTTCATACTTCATGGCTGCTACTAGACTATTTAAATAGTATTTTTAGTCATATTTAAAAATTTTTATAGCGATAAATAAGAATACTACTGTAAATGTCAGCACCACAGCAAAATCCACAGCCGAAGCGCTTCCATTTATCCAAGTATCTTTCAATAAACTTAGAGCAGGATAAGTAGGCAATACTTTACTTATCTTTTGTAAAATTTCAGGCATAAGTTCCACTGGGTATGTTGCACCACTTATAAAAATCAAAAAGAAATATGAAACAAGTGCAACTGATTGGGACGTTTTAGCATCTTTTGTCAAATTTGCAAATATCATTCCTAGCAAGTAAACCATACACCATACCACAAAGAAAACTCCTATCATTGAAAAAATTGCTTTTCCATTTAAATTCATATCCAGTATATAAATTGCTGTTAAAAGAAGAGAAACTACCGAGATAGTAACAACAAACAGTTGCAACAAAAAATTTGCAATAATAAAATCAAAGGTTGATACTCCAGATAATTTTAAGCGCTTAAAAAATCGGATTAATCGATTATATGACATACCAACCCCAACATTCCCAACTCCAATAACTAATATTGTCAAAAAAACATACATTGGGAAACTATAGTCAACCGTTGCAACTTTTTTCCCCTCCAAAGTAATTTCAGAAAAATTTGTCGACTGCATCCATAAAAAAAACTGAGGAGCAATGAAGCCAAAAAATAAAATTACTGGTGTTCTCATTAATTTCAAAAATTCAACTTTAAACAATCCAAAGAATTTATTCATTAAAAGTTCCTCCTAGCACTACTTCGTACATATTACTAACACTTCCATATTCCTCTATAACTGCTGATATTTTTTTATCAATTTCAATTTTTCTATTATTGATAAGTACAACCCTATCGCAGAGTTCCTCGATTTCTTCCATATAATGACTCACAATAATAAGTGTTCGCTCTTCTGAAAATTTCTTTATATAATTTCTTATTTTAGACCGACTAAGTGAATCCAGACCTGTTGTTATTTCATCAAAAATAAGTATATGCGGATCATGGAACAATGAAAACACAATATTTAACTTCTGTCGCTCACCTCCAGATAGATTGGCAATTTTTTTTCGAATCAATTGTTTTAATTCAAACAGTTCTAAATAAAAATCAGCTTTGCCTTTTATGTTATAAATACTCTCCATTAAATCACAATAATCTCTTATTGTTAATCTTTCATCAAAACTAGCATCCTGTAGTTGTACTCCAAAGTTTCTATAGAATTGTCCATCATTTAAAGAATATTTTATTTCTCCAACTTTAGGACTTTTTAATTTTAATATAGCATTTAGTAAAGAGGTCTTTCCACATCCATTTTTTCCTATAATTGCTATTTTTTCGCCTTCATTGATTCTAAGATTAATATTCTCCAAAATAGTATCTGCCCCATAAGCAATTTTAATATTTTTTAATTCAATCATTTTTACCTCCAATTGTTACTGAATTGTCCATCCACCATCAATAACTAAATCATGTCCAGTTATCATTTTTGCCCTACTGCTTATTAAAAATAAAATAGCACCTGAGATGTCTTTAGGAGAGGCGTAACGCTGCAACGGTATTTTCTCTTTTGCATCTAATAACATATACGAACTGTTTAATAGTTCACAGTTATCTTTTGTTTCAATGAATGTTGGGGAGATTGAATTTACTCTAATATTAAATAGAGATAATTCCAAAGCTAAACATCTACATAGCTGACTCAGCATAGACTTACTGACACAATAAGGCAACCTTTGAGTATTTGCAACTATTCCGTGCTGAGAAGAAATTACAACAAAACTCCCCTCTGTTCTCCTCCTGATAAATTCTTCTGCAATATCCTTTATAAATAGTGAAGCATATATAAAATTTAATTCAAAAACATCACACAATTTATTATAGTCCCACTGAAAAAAGGGTACTAGTAAATTCTTACCAATTATAAATACACAAGATTCAATTTTATATTTTTCAAAGATTTTACTTATAATATTTTTTACAGTAGACCTTTTGCGTATATCTATTCCAAAAAAATCAACGTTTGTTTGATTTCGAAATATATTATAAAATTCTTCCTCCCGAGCGGGTAAATCAGAAGCAACTACAAAATAATTCTCCTTTATTAAATCAAAAATTGTTCTTTTCCCAATTTCGCTACATGCCCCAGTGACTAATACAAATTTCATATTTTAAACATCTCCTCATACGTCTTCTTTATTATATTTACTATTGCAGTAACTTCATCAGTTTCCGTAATAAACATAGGGACAAGTGTAATTCCATAATTAGTATCATTGCTATATACATATGTAATTAATCCATTACATAACAGTTCTTCAAAAAAGCACATCAATACCTCATGATTTACTATATTATGGAATTCCAAAGTTATAAACAATCCCTTAATAAAGAATCTACTAAGATAAGGAGCTAACTGCATTTCGATTTCTTGTTTAAATAGAGTTGATAAATTTAGAACTTTCTTCTTGTAGTTTTTCTCTTTATATTTTGTTAGAACATACATAGCACTCGCTGTTAATATCGGATTAAAATTCTGTGTAGAAAAGTGTTCAAAGGTATCCGTAGTAGATAGTTTTTCAAAAACGGTATTTTTAAAGATTGTAACACCAAATGGTAATATACCATTGTTTATACCTTTTGATAAACAAATTATATCCGGTCTAACACCTAAATCAATATATGCAAACTTTTCACCAGTTCTATAAAATCCAGTTGATACCTCATCAAAAATAATTTGAATTTCATAATCTTTACAAATACTCACAATTTCTTCCATCACCCACTTAGGAATTTCAAAACCTCCGCCATAACAAATTATAGGTTCAATAATAATTGCTGCCGTTTTTTTATGATATTGCTTGACATATTCTCTGAAGAATTCTAAAGTTACTTTATCATGTATAAAAGGAATAAAAACATGTCCTCCCATTAATGGAGAGTAGGGTTCAAATAATCGGCGTTGCGTCCCAGATATACTCCAAGCACCTATCGTTCCTCCATGATAACTTTTATCAAATGAAACAATCAATTTTTTCTCATCATTTCCATTTAAATTATGATATTTTCGAGTAGCCTTGATAGCAACCTCGATGCTTTCAGAACCAGATAAAGAAAAATATACATTACCATCCAAATATTCAGCAAACCTCAAAAGGGCTTCTGCATAGCTCTTATTTATTTCAGTGGTAGATATCCATGGATTCAATGATCCACACACTTTAATTTGGTTTGTTATTGCTTCAGTGATTTCTTCATCATTGTACCCTAAATTTTTGTTCCAAAGGCAGCTAATTGAATCTAAATACTTCTTACCTTTGGAATAGACGTGACACCCATCGTGACCATCAATAACTAGCAGATTATTATATCTCTCTCTTTCAACCGATGAAAAAATTTGCGACATAGCCCCCTCCTCTAAATTAATTTACTTTGAGGAAATATAATATTTTAAGTTAACTCTGTCTACTACGTATCTAACTTGATTTATATAAAATACTATATATCTCCGATAATATTGTTCAGTAAAATTTTTTGGTTCAACATATACTTTATCCATTATTGAAATTTCTTTTTTTATTAGAAGTGATATCACCAAACTTTTTAATAGATTTTTTATTTTCCAACTATCTAGTATATGTTTATTTCCATTAATAAGTTCATTTTCATTCTTATCATCGTTCAATTGATTAAAATCTTCAAATTGAAGCATGCAATTATCCAAATCACCATCTTTGAAAGCGAATCTACTAGCTTGTTTTCTATAATTTAAATAATTAAAAAGATCCAAATTAATCAAATCTTTTGTGCTAGAAATTGACAAACGTGCGATATCAATGAAAGATTCATTATTTACTACAATAAAATTCTCATTTTTATAATATGGAATAATAAATTTCACGAGTATTTCCCCAGTTAAATAAAACTGAAAAAGCATTTCTAGAAATTCATATCTTTCTTGAAAAGTAAATAAATCAACTAAGACTTCTCTCCCATCATATACTTTAACATCTGTATTCTTGTAGTTTTTAAAGTTATGATAACTGATAGGAAAAGAATCAATTTTAATGCTACTCGATTTATCCCAAATTTGTATCTGGTCAGCTAATTGCACTACATTAACTAACCCAAAGTTACAAAAAGTTGAAGTATTATCAGTAATAAAAGAACTATTTACATTACTATTTAAAAGCAGATAGTCTAAATCTACATTTGTAAAATTATCAATTGATAAATGAATTACACCACTGTATTTCTTTTCTATTGGATATATCCCTGTATAAAAACACAAAAAACCATTTTTAAATACTGAAAAATCAATATCAAAATTATGTTCATACGGTTCCCAAATAATATGTTTACGGAATTTAATAAAAAAATCATTAAACAGGAGAAAGCTTAGATTATCCCTTATTATAGAATAACTTTTCGGATATTTTATAATAATGTCCCCATATAATCTCCGAGCTATACTTAAAACTTTATAATACGTACATTTTTCAATAGGGATATTATTTACAAAGACACTTACTAATCCTGAATTCTCTAATTTAAAAAAAATATTATTATCCATAGTTTTAATAATAGAAAAGCCTGCTAAGACCTTTAAACTTAGCAGGCAGACTAAAGCTAACCGGCTAAAATATACCGACTAACTATGTGCAACACGATGAACAACATGAGCAAGAACCGCATGTTGAATAAACGTTATCTCCAGTACTACCACTTGAAGCAGCAGTTTCAGGAAGCACAGAGACGTCATCAAGTTCGATGACTTCAAATTCAAAGTCATCAAGAAAAGAAATATCTAAATCTCTCTGTTTATCCATTTCATCATCCTCCTTATTATTTTTTACAATATCATTGTAAACGATTTCTTTTCGTTTGTCAAGCTTTTTATAAAAAAAAGTCACAACGTACTCATGAAGAGGAAACAACACATTTCTTCTGAAAAAAATGATTATAATCTGGAATTATGTTCTATAAAAATTCACTTCAATTAGCTAAGATTTAAATAGATTTTTTAAAGGGGATAATTGTCTAAAATTTAACTTTTTACAAATCAAGGTGCCTCTCTAAACTAGCAACCTCTCTAATAACTTTACCCATATAGCTATAGACAGTATAAAAGCCTTGGAAACAGCTTATTCCAAGGCTTTCTTTGTATTCTATTGTATCAATTACCTTATTCCGATTTCGGTGTGGTTACTCATTTTGATACAATTTAAGCGTTCTAGGATTTAGGGGGGACATCTATTTCCTCATACTCCTTTACCCACGTCCCCCCTTTGTGTCTACGGAAATAGATACCTTATAAATTTCCCAGAACTTCAGCTACCTCAACTGAGGTAGTCACTCTGATACTACCCCACCCCAAGCTAAAAAGCCTTGTCTCCAAGGCTTTTTAGCTTGCTTTCGTTCAAAGGTTTCTAGGCTTTCACCAGCAAACCAACTACCTCGACGTGATGCGTCTGTGGAAAAAGATCCACTGGTTGCACCTTGGTCAGCTGGTAGCCGAGTTCTTGGTAAAGCTTAATGTCACGCGCCATGGTGGCTGGGTTGCAGGAGATGTAGGTGATTTTTTCTGGGGACATGGCAGAGCTGGCACGGATAAAGCTTTCGGTTAGCCCTTTTCGTGGTGGATCGACGATAATGACCTTGGGGCGAAGCCCCTCGCTCTGCCATTTTGCCATCGCATTCTCAGCCGTATCACAGACATAATGGGCGTTCATGATGCCGTTGTTCTGGGCATTTTTCATAGCGTCTGCGACAGCCTTGTCCACGACCTCGACCCCGTAAACAGCTTTGACTTGACCTGCTAGAGAGAGGCCGATGGTACCAATCCCAGAATAGGCATCAATGACAACATCGTCTGTACTCAACTCTGAAAAATCAATCGCCGTCTGGTAGAGTTGCTCAGCCATTTCCGTGTTAACCTGATAAAAGGACTGGGCTGAAATGGCGTAAGTATTGCCTAAGAGCTGGTCCTCAATCGTGTCGCGACCGTAAAGCGTGATGAACTCCTGACCAAAAATCACGTTAGTCGCTTGGTCGTTGATGTTCTGGATAATAGAAACGAGATTAGGGAAGTCAGCGGTCAGCCGCTCGATGAGCTGCTCAACACGGAAAATCTTGGGACGGGTTGTCACAATCACCAACATCAGCTGCCCTGTCGCATAGCCACGACGGACCACGAGGTGGCGAATCAGTCCAGCTCCCGTCGCCTCGTCATAGGGTTTGAGGTCAAACCGACGAAGCAAGTCTCGCGTCGCCTTAATCAAGCGGTCAATCTCTGGATGCTGGATATAATAATCCTCAATCGGTATGAGGTCATGCGACCCTTTTCGGAAAAAGCCCGTCTCAAGCTGTCCATTGACACGGCGGACAGGAATAGCCGCCTTATTGCGATAAGCCAGAGGTTGCGCCATACCGAGAGTATCCAAAATAGGAGCATCCGTAATCCCTGCAATCTTGCTTAGAGCAGCCTTAACCTGAGCAGTCTTAAACACCAGCTGCTGGTCATAGGTCAAGTGACCCAGATCTGCAATCCCCGTCCGTAGATAGCTCGTATCAAGTGCCTGATTTCGGTGGGGTGACAGGCTGTGATAGGTCTCCACCTTACCAAAGCCAACCGATTTTTTGACCTTCAAGACCCGCATGGCAATCTGCTCACCTGGTAGGGCATTGTCCACAAAAAAGACCAGCCCCTCGCGCTTAGCCACCCCCTGCCCCTCATGGGTCAGGTCTACAATCTCAACATCAATCACATCATTCTTTTTTAGCATGTTTTCTCTTTTCTATTCATAAAAATTGGAGCAACGTCTCGTCCCTCCATTATACCATATTTAGCCCTTCCTATAACAAGTGACAAACAATAAGTTCTATGTTATAATATCTCTATAGTTTATAGGATAAAGGAATTTTTTATGAAACGCTTTTTTAATCTGATGATTGTTACTATATTGTCGCTTGGGTTAATGGCCTGTTCAAAAACCAATCAGACTGATGACACAACTTCTTCTGTTGAATCTCAACAGATTGTAGCCAAGCACTCTGATATTCGACTAAAATTTAATGACATTAGTCTTGCTAAAGCAGATCAAGAATTTAAAGGCGGGACAAATCTCGCAAAACTGAAAGAATTATTTGGCGAACCTGTTTCTCATGAACAAGTACCAGCTGGAGATGTCACGCTTGACGTGTACCGCTGGCAGTTTGAACATGTTGAAGTCCTTGTCCAACTCTACCAAGACAGCGCCATCGCACGTTCAATCTCTAATTTTTACTTTATCAGAGATTCCAAGATTGATGCAAAAACCTTTGAACAGCTTAAAGAAGGCATGACCTATACACAAGCAGTTGACCTCTTAGGTGAACCTGATGTCCTCTCTCAAGGAGTATCCTCTGACAAGGAAGAACTCCAAGCACTCTGGGTAAGTGGCTTGAAAACAGACAATCAAGCGCAACTTCAGCTCCTCTTTGAGAACAATGCACTCAAAACTAAAAATCAACAAGGTCTCTCTGACTAATTAGAAAAAGAATACTGGCATACCCAGCATTCTTTTTTTACTGTCTGTAAACAGCTAATGGAGAGAAACTTTGGCTAGTTGGCATAACTTCTAAACGATTGATGTTGATATGTGGTGGCTGTTGAAACAACCATGTGACCATCTGCGCGATATCCTCAGGTTGGAGACTGTTTGTGCCGTCATAAAGTTCTTGTGCACGCTGGGCATCACCTCTGAAGCGAACAGTCGAAAATTCTGTACCTCCTGAAAGACCAGGTTCAAGGTTGCTCACACGAACACCCGTGCCTGATAAATCCGCCCTTAAATTCAGGCTAAACTGTTTCATGAACGCCTTGGTCGCCCCATAAATATTCCCACCTGGATAAGGGTAAGTACCTGCAATAGAGCCAATGTTAATGATATAGCCCTTCTGTTCAACAAGGGTAGGCAAGAGCTGGTGCGTCAGATAAGTTATACCAACAACATTTGTTGTTATCATGACTTCCCAGTCAGCAAAATCTGCTTCCTGTGCCTTATCAAGCCCCAAGGCTAAACCAGCATTATTTACTAAGCCTGATATCACCACACCTTGCTCACGCAGTTCCGACAGCGCAGCCGTCACAGAAGCCTTATCGCTCACGTCCATCTGAATTGGAATAAACCGTTCTCCTAGTTCTGCTTTTAAGCTCTGCAATTTATCAAAACGCCTCGCTGCACCAACAACTGTATAGCCAGCGCTCACCAAATCATGGCAAATGGCACGCCCAAAACCTGCGGAAGCGCCCGTTACTAAAATACTTGTCATGTCATATCCTCCTATTCTACGATGTATTATACCACATTTTTCGTGAGAGAGTTGACTGCGGCTTGACTTTGTTTTGAGATAGCAGTACAATAAATTTGAACTATTAAATCTAAAGGAGATGATGTTATGATTCGTTTTGACCATGTGTCTAAACTTTATGGAGAATTTGAGGCACTATCTGACCTCAATCTAACCATTAACAACGGGGAAATTTTTGGACTTATCGGTCACAATGGTGCTGGCAAAACCACAACGATCAGCCTTCTAACCTCCATTATTCAGGCGACTTATGGAGAGATTTATGTTGATGACCTGCTCCTGACCCAGCACCGCGATGCCATTAAAAAACAAATTGCTTATGTGCCTGATTCACCTGACATCTTTCTACATCTGACTGCACGTGAGTATTGGCAGTTTTTAGCGAGCATTTATGGAGTGTCTAAGGACATGGCAGAGCAGCGTATTAGTGACCTCTGTGCTCTGTTTGACATGACTGATAAGCAGGATAATCTCATCGATAGCTTTTCGCATGGGATGCGGCAAAAAGCAATCATCATCGGTGCCCTCATTCCAAATCCTGACATCTGGATTTTAGACGAGCCCTTGACTGGATTAGACCCACAAGCCTCATTTGACCTCAAACGTCTCATGAAAGAACATGCCCAAGCTGGACATACCGTGCTGTTTTCAACCCATGTCTTATCAGTAGCAGAGCAACTGTGTGACCGTATCGGGATCTTGAAAAAAGGGCAACTTATCTTTGTTGGAACCTTGGACGACTTGCGCCAAACTTACCCAGACAAGGACTTAGAGACCATTTATCTGGAGCTGGCTGGTCGTCAGCAAGAAAGTACAGGTAGCTGAGATGAATTGGAACAATGTCAAAGAACTTTTAAATATTAACTTCCTATCTGCCCATCCTCAAGTCACCTCACAGGTTCAAGCCAAGCAAGCCCAGAAACCAAAGAAAAAGTTTTCAGTGATTAGGGGCGTTCGTAACCAATTTCTCATACTCAGCTTCGTTTTCTTTGTCCTCTATTCAACCATGTTTATCGGTATTGATTACAGCAAGTCACCAGGCTATTTCTCAATACAACTTGCCTTGTTTAGCTTGATTGCACTGGGAACTGGCTTTAACAGCCTGTTTGCCGTCTTTTACGACAGTAAAGACACCAAGCTCTACCTCTCTTTGCCAGTCAAGTCAGAGGAAGTCTATCTGGCTAAGCTACTAGCCGCTCAGCCTGCTATTCTGACCTACCTCATTCCTCTCTTGTCTCTGCTAGCCATCGCCTACTGGCAGATTGGATCGCCAGTCATTGCAATAGTATTGACACTTCCTATGTTTTTACTCTTGCTACTGGCCATCAATACGGTGTCACTCCTTCTTCTGGATAGAATTGGTCAAGTCCTTGAAAAAAGTCGCCATAAAAAAATCATCTCAACAGGTCTAGTTGTCCTATCAACTCTTCTGTCTGTTGGTCTAATTTTTTTAGTGCAAAGTAGCTCAACTAGTGTTCGTTTGGCTGGAGACGGTGGTCTAATCACGGCTAAGATTCCTTACTTTATTGGATTTTATCATGTTGTGGCAAACCCATTTAGCCTCGACAGCGTCTTGCACTTCTGGTTACCTAATGCCCTCCTGATTGCCTTGGTCATCTATATTCTAAAACGAGTTATTCCGACATACTTTGACCAAATGCTAAAAATCAGTGCCAACCAAGGGCAGGTGACACGCAAAAAACGAACAAACTCAAAAGAATACAGCCTAAAAGAGGCCATCGTTCGTCATCATCTTAGCACAATCAAGGATGGTAATTTACTCATGCAGGCTTTCTTGATGCCTTTGATTGTCGGGTTTAGCGGCTTGATGCCAATTGTCGGCTCTGAGGGTGCTAACTTTTCAGCTATTGCGCCAAGTTACTATGGTACTGCTTTGGTTTTAGGCTTAATGCTAGGCGCATTGACAACTGGTGCGACAAGCCTCTTGTCTGTGGGGATCTCCCTCGAACGGGAAAATCTAAACTTTATCCGCACGCTACCGATTAATTTTATTAGCTTTTTACAGTCAAAATTTTATACCCTTCTCTTGGTTCAAATCGTTCCAATTCTCGCACTTCATATTCTAGGTGGACTGATACTAAGACTATCCCCACTCCTCATCCTTGCTTACACCATTGGTTATTTGGCAGCCGCTTATTTAGTCGGTCTAAGGGCTTACCGACGAGATTACAAACTCTTAGACCTTAACTGGCAAAACATTAACCAGCTCTTTAGTCGTGGCCATGGCCAGTGGGTTGTCGCTTTTACCATGCTTGGTGTGATGTTTCTTGGAATGTTCATTATCATTGGCTCAATCATTATGAGTAGCTTTGTCTCAGCTCACCTGATTAGCGCAGGACTGACCGCCCTCGCTTTCGTCATTCTAATCATCGCCTATTGGTTTGTCGGTCGCGGTTTCTGGAAAACATTTGAATAAACCATGGATAACTAAAAAAAGAAGTGAGGTCACTTCTTTTTTTAGTTATCTAACGTTTGTGCTGCGGTAATGATTGACAGCTTGTAAATGTCTTCTGAACTTGATCCGCGTGATAGGTCATTAATTGGTTTGTTAAGACCTTGCAAGATTGGACCAACGGCTTCAAACATGCCCAAACGTTGTGCAATCTTATAGCCGATATTACCTGATTGCAAGTCTGGGAAGATAAAGACGTTTGCCTGACCGGCAACTGGGCTATCAGGAGCTTTGAGTTTAGCTGTAGCCTCAACAAAAGCTGCGTCAAACTGGAGTTCACCGTCCAAGGCCAAGTCAGGGCGAGATTCTTTTGCCAGACGAGTCGCTTCAACAACTTTTTCAACCTGAGCACCGCTACCACTTCCCATCGTTGAGAAACTGAGCATAGCGACTTTAGGGTCAATGTCAAAGATTTTTGCAGTATCAGCTGTGCTGATTGCAATTTCAGCTAATTCTTGAGCATTTGGATCAATGTTAATCGCACAGTCAGCAAAAATGTAACGTTCATTAGTATTTTCACGGTTCATCAGGAAAACACCTGACGTCCGTGAGATACCTGGCTTTGTCTTAATGATTTGTAGGGCTGGACGAACCGTATCCGCTGTTGAATGAATAGCACCAGAAACCATCCCGTCTGCCAAGCCCATTTGCACCAGCATCACGCCAAAATAGTTCACATCACGCAAAATCGTTTCAGCATCTCCTGGGCTGACTTTGCCTTTACGAATCTCAACAAAAAGCTCTTTCATCTGATTAAAATCAGCATAGTCATTTGGGTTGATAATCTCGATACCAGGGTTAGAAAAGCCAAGGTCTGTCAATAAACTATGAACATCTTGAGGATTACCAAGGATAATTGGCTCAGCCAGACCTTCAAATTTCATACGAGCTGCGGCACGAACCACACGATGGTCATTGCCCTCAGGGAAGACAATCTTGATGTGCTTACCAACAATTTTCTGCTTTAATTCACCAAATAAATTCCGAATTTCCATCTCTAACTCCTTGTTCCTATGTTTTATCTTTGGTCAGTGGGTATCCGCTTCTCAACAGTTTCTATAATAACCTTTTCCATATCATCTGTCAAGTTTGAACTCAGGTTGATTTGTTTCTCCTCAAAGGGGTGAAAAAAGCTCAGGGAATGACAGTGCAACGCCTGCCGATGAATGCCATAGGATAAATTTCCTCCATACAAATCATCTCCCAACAAAGGGTGACCAATGTGAGAAAAATGTACCCTAATCTGATGTGTACGCCCGGTATGGAGTTGAATATCCACCAACTTTACCGCTCCATAACGCCCAATCACTTGAAAACTAGTATGGGCTGGCTTGCCAGAGTCATGAACCCGTCTGGTGATAATAGATTCCTCATCACGAGCAATCGGTGCTACAATCTCACCCTCATCTGGAAGTTCTGCTTCTCCTTCAACGAGGGCGTAATAGCGCTTTTCGATAGTTTTAGACTGGAGCTGTTTGTCCAGCCTGGCATGCGCATAGCCGTGCTTGGCAAAGAGCATGAGCCCGCTGGTATCACAATCTAATCTGGTCACGATGTGCACTTGCTGATTAGAATAATTTTGGCTTACCAGATAATGTTTGACAAAATTGGCGATGGTGTTGCTGTGAATAGCACTCGGTATCGACGCATAGCCGACAGGTTTATCAATGGCTAGAAAATGATCATCTTCATAAACAATGGTCAGAGGGTGCTCGATAGCCACCAAATTTTCAAAAGCGGCCTCATCAGGAATATCAACTGTTACCACATCTCCGATTGACAGATGATAAACAGCATTTTCGGCTCTGCCATTGACCCAAATCCCACCACCTCGGAACTTGATTTTGGCTAACAGTCCTCGGGAAATATCCTGTGCTTTCAGAAAGGTCTTGACCTGACAGATCCTATCCGCGGTAAAGGTGAATCTCATCTATCCAAATCTCCTAAGAGGGCATCTTTAACCCGTTGCCAAAAACTGGTATGCCAAGGGGTCGAAACAAAATGAACTTTTTGAGGACTTATCTGATACTCTATTTTAACAATGTCCTTATAGGTATAGGTTTTGTTATCGACAGAAACGATGTAGCGCCCAGTTTTTTTAGGATAGACCTCAATATGGTCTTTTTTAGGCACAATCATCGATGAACCGATGCTACGGTAAACCCGATTGTTAATACTAGCAATCTCAGTCAGTTGAAGCGCCTCAATAGTCGGATGGAGAACTGCACCACCGAGTGATTTATTATAAGCTGTAGAACCAGTCGGAGTAGCCACTAATAGCCCATCGCCACGAAAACGCTCTAATTTGACATTATGAACAAGCACATCAGCGACCATGGTTTTTTCAATCCGCTTAATGGTTGACTCATTGAGAGCAAGCCCGCGAATGCGCCTACCATCAGCTAGGGCGATGGAAACTTGAAGGATTGGATAAGAAATTTTCTCTCCTGTATCCTCGCGCAAAGTGGTAATCAGTTCATCCACCTGATGTTCCAGATAGTCAGTGTAAAATCCCAAATGACCAGTATGGATACCAACAAATCGCACATGCTCTAACTCATTTTCATAGGTGTGAAAGGCCGATAACAGAACCCCGTCACCACCGATGGTGATCACAATGTCAGGTGATTTTTTTGTCAAGTAAAATCGCTCATCCTTACGGAGTGTTGTAAATAATTTGTTGGCAATTTTCTTGCTTTGAAATTTATGGTTGGCAATGATTGCCACACGTTTAACGGTAGAATTCGTCTGTATCATCACTATTTCCAACCCCATCACTCAATGTTCCCACAACAGGGTCAAAGAGCAACTGAGCCTCTCTAATATCGTCTCTAATTTTACTCATTTCATCGTCCAACTCACGGGCAATTCGAGCGGTCACCTCCAAACGGTGGCGAATTTCATCTGGAAAATTGCCTTGGTACTTGTAATTCAAGGAATGCTCAATCGTCGCCCAAAAATTCATCGATAAGGTCCTGATTTGAATTTCAACATTGACCTCACGCCGACCTTTTATGGTTTCGACAGGATACGTGACGATCACGTGATAAGAGCGATAGCCACTGTCTTTCATATTAGCGATGTAGTCTTTTTCTAAAATCACCGTCATGTCTTGCCTTTGACGAAGGAGCTCAACAACCTTGTAAACATCGTCAACAAACTGTACCATGACACGTAAACCAGCAATGTCCTCGATACCTTCTGAAATATCAGCTAGGTCAACCTCATAGCGCTCCATCTTTTCGACGATACTCTCTACAGACTTGACCCGCCCCGTCACAAACTCGATAGGCGAATGTAAGCCCTGCTTACGAAACTGCTTGCGAATCCCCCTTAATTTAATCTTTAATTCCCCCACCGCTTGGATATAAGGATCTAAAAATTCTTCCCATTCAAACATCTCGACACTCCTTTCATGTACAAGAGCTTCATTTTGTAGTAAAATGAACATAACACTTTATTATACCACAGATTAGCTATTTTCGAGAGGAAAGTGATGACCAATTTAGAAATTGAATACAAGACACTGCTGACCATCGATGAGTTCAGACGACTAGATGGCCTGTATCAGCAATTCAAACCGATTCAACAAACAAACTACTACATTGACAGCGCAGACTTTATCCTCAAGTCAAAACGCCTGTCGCTTCGTATAAGAACTTACCTTGACCGTGCGGAGTTAACTTTGAAAATTCCTCAAGATATTGGAAATCTCGAATTTAACCAGTCGCTGAACTTAAAGACTGTCAAGTCCCTTAAACAAGAGTTTGTCCTACCTGACGGGCTGATTAGAGACAAATTATTAGAAAAAAAGCTTCCTTTAGATGCACTCTCTATCTTGGGGCATTTGACCACCAGACGGCGAGAGGTTCCTTTGGACATCGGCTTGCTCGCTATTGACAGCAATATTTACGCTGACATCAAAGATTATGAGCTGGAACTTGAGGTGACTGATGCTGAGCAAGGACGAGCTGATTTTGAACGTTTCTTAGACAAACACCAAATCAACTTCAAGTACGCCAAAAGTAAAGTAGCACGATTTGCTAGCACCTTGAAAAAGAAATACTAGGAGGACAGCTATGCATCATTTAGGAACTTCTGAGATTGAAACGCAGCGGTTATTACTCAGACCATTGACCCTAGTTGACGCTGAACAGATGTACAAAAACTGGGCTAGCGATGAGGACGTTGCACGCTTCGTGACCTGGGACACCCACGCCAGTCCAGCAGACACTCGAGAACTCCTGTCTCTCTGGACCAAACAGTACGACAGGCCCGATTTTTATAACTGGGGCATGGTTATCAAGGAAACTGGATAGCTTATTGGCACCTTTAGTTTTGTGGCCGTCTCTAAACGAGACAGCATGGCTGAGGTCGGCTACTGTATCGGTAAACACTGGTGGAACAAGGGCTACGTTACAGAAGCTGGACAAGCCCTGCTTGCCTTTGGTTTTAATGAGATGGGGCTTAACCGCATTCAGGCTGTTCATGATGTGCGCAATCCTGCTTCTGGGCGCATGATGGAGAAACTAGGGATGACACATGAAGGTGTGATGCGACAAGTACGGTTAGTCAAAGGAGTGCTTGTCAAACTGGCGATGTGTGCTATCCTTGCAGAAGACGATCAGAGGTCTTGAGATGCAGGACAAGCTCCTGCTCCTAACAGGACAACGTGATGTCACAAGTGCTTACGCAATACGTTTGTCTGCCAAATATCATGAATTTTTCTGAATATACTCTATATAAAAGACTTGCCAGGTCACCTGTGGTGCAAGTCTTTTTCTTCATGTGTTTGTCGTCTTCTCCCAAGAAAAGATAAGACAAAATCAGATTTTTTTGGTAAAATAAAACTAATCGAAACAAAAGGAGTTGACTATGGCAGAGCGCTATGCTGATAAACAATTAAAACTTTTCTCCCTGACCTCAAACCCTGAGATTGCTGAAAAAATTGCTACCGCAGCAGGGATTCCCTTGGGGAAATTATCTTCGCGTCAATTTTCCGATGGTGAAATCATGATTAACATTGAAGAAAGTGTTCGTGGAGACGATATTTACATCATCCAGTCGACCAACAGTCCTGTCAATGACTACCTCTGGGAACTCTTGATTATGATTGATGCCTGCAAGCGAGCCAGTGCCAATTCGATTAACGTGGTTTTGCCATACTTTGGCTACTCTCGTCAAGACCGTATCGCCAAAGACCGTGAACCGATTACTGCCAAGCTTGTTGCTAATATGCTGGTTAAGGCTGGTGTCGATCGCGTCTTAACACTGGATCTGCACGCCGTGCAAATCCAAGGATTTTTTGATGTGCCAGTAGATAACCTCCTAACTGCTCCGCTATTTGCCAAACACTACATCGATATGGGGCTAAGGGGCGATGAGGTGGTCGTGGTAAGTCCTAAAAACTCTGGTATCCGTAGGGCAAGGGCACTGGCTGAAGTTCTTGAAGCACCTTTAGCCATTATCGACTATGCTCAAGATGATGCGATGCGTGAAGAAGGCTATATTATCGGAGATGTTGCTGGTAAGCAAGCTATTTTGATTGACGATATTTTGAATACTGGTAAGACCTTTGCGGAAGCTGCCAAAATTGTCGAACGTGGCGGAGCGACAGAAATTTATACTGTGGCTAGCCATGGCTTGTTTGCTGGCGGTGCAGCTGAAATCCTTAATGCTGCTCCTATTAAAGAAATCTTAGTGACCGACTCTGTTAAGACAAAAGAAAAAGTACCAGAACACATCACTTATTTGACGGCTAGTGAGCTCATTGCCGATGCCATTATCCGCATCCACGAACGCCAACCTCTCAGCCCTCTCTTTGTCTACTATGACGATGAGGATACGGATTACTAAGATGATTTATCTAGATTATGCCGCAACCAGTCCCTTGTCAGAAGCTGCCATCCAAGCGATGACAACCACCATGTCTGAAACTTTTGGCAACCCATCAAGCTTACACGCTCTTGGACGACAGGCAAGCAAATTACTAAGGGAAAGCCGGCAGTTACTTGCACAGTTGCTTGACGCTAATGCTGATGCGTTTATTTTCACCTCTGGTGGAACAGAAAGCAATAACCTCGCCCTCAAGGGCTATGCTTTATCTAATCAAAACAAAGGTAAACATATCATTTCCAGTCAGATGGAACACCATGCTGTACTTGATGTCTTGGCTTATCTACAGGAACGTTTTGACTTTGACGTAACGCTTTTACCACCATCTGAGGACGGTACGATTTCTCCTCAACAGGTTGAGGAAGCCTTACGACCTGATACCATCTTAGTCAGCATCATGTGGGCAAATAACGAAACTGGGCATCTCAATCCCATTCGTGAGATAGGCGACCTCTTAGTCCACCATCAAGCAGCCTTTCATGTGGAT
The DNA here is from genome assembly GCF_041807825.1 of Streptococcus sp. E24BD. Lineage (NCBI taxonomy): Bacteria > Bacillati > Bacillota > Bacilli > Lactobacillales > Streptococcaceae > Streptococcus > Streptococcus sp. E24BD. The sequence goes on from NZ_JBGTZB010000001.1 coordinate 102,129, forward strand.
GCTGTTCAAGTCGTTGGCAAACTACCGATTTCCCTAAATTGTTTACCGATTGACTTCCTCTCTGCTTCTGCTCATAAATTTTATGGACCAAAGGGTGTCGGTTTTCTCTACGCCAAAACAAAGTCATTTGACAAACTCCTACACGGTGGCAATCAAGAAGCCGGTCGCAGGGCCTCAACTGAAAACTTAATCGGCATCTCAGGCATGGTTGCTGCCCTAGCAGCTTGCACGGAACAACTAGATCAACATCTAGCTACTGTTCACCATCTCAAACAGGAACTATTGCAACAACTGAGTCATCCGCGCATAACGTTAAACAGTCCTGAAGAGGCCTTGCCACACGTGATTAACTTATCGATTGATGGAGCTAACAACGCCCTGTTGCTCACGCAAATGGATTTGGCAGGTTTTGCCATCTCGAGTGGCTCAGCCTGCACTGCTGGGAATGTCGAACCCAGCCATGTCTTAATCGCCCTATACGGTGACAAGTCACCAAAGATCACACAGTCCATCCGCATCAGCTTATCTCATCACACCACCTTAGAAGAGATAACCGCTTTTGCCACTACCTTAAAGAAAGTAATTGGATAACTTATGGCTTTTGAACAAACTATTTCCCTAAAAGATTGCAAGTACCGCTACACCATCAACCCAGCGGTCAAGCCCTATACCTTACGAGACACGACCTTTACCCAAACCAAAGTCGGCAATTATGAACTCACCCGTTTGCTGGAAGAGTTGCCAAATTCAGGTAATGGTTTTCCGCTCAAGCTCATCATCAATGCTGATTTGACCGGAGCCAAGCTGAACATCACTGACCGTTCGGGTCTTCGTCTGGTTAATATTTTCAAAAATCCTGAGCACAAAATGCACCAAGACAAGTTCTACTTTTTAATGGATAGCTTAGTGGAACGTGGTATTTTTACTAAAACAGAACAATAGAAAGGTGACAACATGCTAGTTATTACTTACCTCAACTCGTCACAACAACCCTTTGAACTCAAATATGACAGCTATGAGGACTATGAGCGCTCTCAATTGACCTGCTCTACACCATTAGCTGACCATTACAAGGTCACAAAAGTTACCTTAAACGGTCATGACATCGACTATACTGGTCAATTTGGCGACCTCTACTTCTACCTGATGAAACTGGACAGAAGTCAATATAATTAGTAAATAGGCTGGGACTTTTTGTCCCAGCCTATTTAACATTAATCCTATTCGATATTTAAACAAAACACAGTACCCTATGCTTCCATCTTTTAAGATTTAGACTGTCCTACTAGGCCGTGCAAGACTTTGACAACGACGTTTTTTTAGCTGGCCTAGTTCTATATCGCTTATTTTTACTGTCTATAAAGTTTACCATTTTTAAGTAAACAAGTAACGTGACATAAGTCAGAAATATTTTCTGAGATATGGGAAGTCATAATGACCAATCGGTCAGCTGCTTGTCCATAAGAACGGATAAGGTCCTTTGTCAAGGCAACACTTTTCTCATCCAAAGCGTTCATCGGCTCATCTAACAGTAAAATCTTTGGCTGATGGATAAAAGCTTGAATAAGCGCTAGCTTTTGCTTGGTTCCCAAGGAGAGATTTTTATAAGCGATTGTCTTAAATTTTCCTAGACCATAATAATCAATCCAGTAGTCGATGCTCTCGTCTGTAATCTTGGGAGAGAGGTGTTTTAAGAGTTTCAAGTTCTCTAGCAAGGTCAGATAAGGTAAAAATTCGACATGTTCAATCACTAGCCCTGCATCAGTGATGTAGTTGTTGGACTTTCTGATGAGGGTTTTATCTTGATAAACTTCTCCTGTATCCAATCTGTAATAACCTGCTAATAGCTTTAAAATAACAGTCTTGCCTGAACCGTTATCGCCTTTAAGACCATAGATATAGCCATTGTCAAATGTAACTGTGACATCATCAAGGATGACCTTATCCGCCAGACGCTTACTTCCATTCAAAATTGTTAATGTCATGATTCATCACCTCGTAATTGACTGCCAAAAGGCAGTAAGAATAATCCCCCAATACCTACGATAAATAGAATAAGGGTTAAAAGAATATTATTAAATAAAAACTCTTGGCTAAAAATAAGTAGCACAAATCCTAGTAAACTGTACATGGTATTTGGTGCTAAAAGAGAAATTAGCCAAGCTCCCAAGAAATTGACAACTAAAAACTGAGCCAGCAAGACAACGATGCCTAAGTCTTTGGTATATAAGTAAATCACTAGCGATGTCAGCAACCAAACCATAACATCAGCCAAGAAAAACTTAAGTTGAAACTGCAATCGTTTAGATAGATAAGTAAACCGATTAGCACTATGATACTTGATAACATGATAAAACTGCTCCGACAGCTCGCTGGTAAAGGCAATCGTACTTAAAAAACCAATCCCCAAAATAGAAAAAACAAGCAATAACTTAATTAAATCAAAATAAGGATTACCAAAGTCATCAATTCCCAAGAATGTCCACAGCCCTTGTCTAAAAAAAGTTGTACCCGTTATGGAAACCGTAAACTGTCGGCTCAATCTGCCTAATAAAAGCCATACAAACACCTGCAAAAGCCCGACTCGCCCCCCAAAAAACAACACATGTTTGATCAAAACGTTGCGTTTAAATGTCTCTATCATAATAAGAAAGCACTCCGTAGCTAATGAGATAAGGGATGAAAATTGAAAAAACTTTTGGCAACGTCCATTCATAATAAGTAATGGCGAGTAAGCTTGTAAATGGCACCAATGGTTTGGGTAGAACATAATAAAGAAGCATTGATAAAGGAATCAGAAAAGCAAGGTAAAGTCCTGCCCCACGTAAAAAGTTTTTTACCACATCTAAGATTTTGAAGTAGACAAAACAATTGACAAAAATACCGATAGCTCCCAAAATTGAGAAAAAGACCAAGTAAGTGATTTTTCCAGAAAAAAAATGGTCTAAAAAAGTGCCATCTAAAAAACCATGAAGGTGCCGATCTTCTAAACTACTTCCTGTTAGGACTTTAGAAATCGCAAGTACCACCCAAAAAATAGATAGATAAATTAAACTGGTTACCAATCCCAACTGAATTTTCAATGATTTTCTCATCTGGTAATAAGCTGTATTTTTTCCTATGCTTAGTTTGATAAATTTATCTTTTATACTAGCATAATCATATCCGATTAACGTGATAAGTAGTGGAATTAATGTACTACTTTGTCGATTAAATTCAAATAAAATATTTTCAACTCTTAATCCTGATACAAGAATTTCTTGTCTAATTTTGACTCCATCAAAATTGGCCAAATCAGGGGCATTAGGATTAAAAAATATATAATGGCTGACAGGATCATAAAAAGATAGTAACAAAAAAGAAATTGCTAAAAGCAGATATAACCATTTATAACGTACTAACTTCCAATAAAACATCGTAACCTCCAATATAGTAAAAATAGAAAAGCGGAGTCGGAGATTATATATTAGTTTGGAGACCAGCTACCAGTGATATAGGCAGGTCCGTCTATCCGATTTTCTCTTGACATATCAAGAGCATAAATATAGCCAGCAGTCGCCCAGTTGCCATGCTCTGTACGATCCCCACACCAAGTCAAATACTCATGGCTACGAGCTTCACCATTAGAGTTTACTAGACGATGTCTAACCCTTATACCCATACCAGCACTATCCTCTAGGTTTTGAATATAGGGATAATTTGCATGATCTTTTTGAACGTAGTAAGTTCTGGCATAATCCCTTGTTATTGTGAAACGGTGAAAGTAACCGATTTGTTTCGCTTCTACAATACCAGCTAAGCTCAGTCCCAAAAGAGACATGGCAACAAGTGTTTTAATAAGTTTTTTCATCTGTACAAAGATAAGATTGTGTTAGAGTTTATCAGCAACTCCGCTTTTCCTTAATTCCATTTTAACACTATTTATTAGCCAAACGAAAAAATCGCATATTTGAAATTTTATAGATGAAAAATTTCAAATATGCGATTTTTAATCATCACTCTAAAATTACTATATAATGATAATGATAGTATACCAATAAAAATCATTAGTCAGGTGAACCAACATGAGTTTTAAAAAATTCTTTGCCTTAGTTACTCTAGGCGTTATCACACTAAATATTGCAATCATCCGTCCAGCTTCTACACGACCTACTCCATCTAATCAGTGGTTTTATCGTAGATAGTTAAGAGTTGCTCTAATTTTAGATGTAAAATTCCTAATAATTCGGGATTTTTCAAAATCACCAAAGCATCCAGGTAAGCTTTAAGGTCTTCTAGGTCAATCGTTCCGAGAACACTATACTTGTAAAACTGTTCTAAAAACTCTGATATAAAGTACTCAATTAAAGACAATTCCTTGCGCTCCAATAATGTTGAAACGATGTTTAATAAAGCGAATTTATACATCCTCTTATTATTATGTAAGGAGTGATAAAGAATCGACCGTTTAATCAAAGCTCTTCCTAAAAAAATAATGTCTGAAACATCTAAGACCGATACGGTATTCGTAAACAGGTAGAGTTCAAAAGCTGTCCACTGTTCAACATCATAGAGATAGGTCGTCAACAGCTCAATGTCTTCTTCGAAAATCTTTCTTGATGGATCAAGTGAAAAAATAGCATTTTTGACCATAACTTGAAGTAACTTTTGGTGAATGCTATCATTATCCAATTCCGCTAATAAAACTTCAAGAGCAAGGAGGTCTTTTTCAAAAAAAGCTTGGCTAAGACGATGGCCAAAAATCATAAAAGATCTATCTTTGTAGCCATTCAAAGCATGACCAAATTCAGCAAATGTCATGTTTATGCCCTCGACTGCCTGCAATAGACGATCTGCTGATAACATGCATTGCCCCTGCTCAAATTTTGATAACTGCGAAGCTGTCAGATTGCCTCTTGCAACATCTTTTTGCTTGACACCTCGCGCTAAACGCAACTCTTTATAAAATTCTCCTAATTCTCTTTGTCTATTGTTCACTATAAAATTATCTCTCTTTGTTCGCTTTGTTTTAGTGTACCATAAAAACAGGCTAACATCAATCACTAATACAACTTTGTGAATTTCAACGTTGCTTTTTTCACAAACTTTATTTATAATAGGACATAGATTATGTTTAAGGAGCTTGTGATGTCAGATAAGACGATTCCAAATGCGACAGCTAAGCGACTGTCCCTGTATTACCGTATTTTCAAACGATTTAATGCTGAAAAAATCGAACGCGCCAACTCTAAGCAAATTGCCGAAGCTATGGGGATTGACTCTGCGACTGTCCGCCGTGATTTCTCTTACTTTGGTGAACTGGGGCGCCGCGGTTTTGGCTATGATGTCAAAAAATTGACCGATTTCTTTGCAGATATTCTCAACGACAAGGCCGTGACAAACGTGTTGATTGTCGGTGTTGGAAATATCGGTAGAGCTCTCTTGCACTACCGTTTCCATGACCGCAACAAGATGAAAATTACCATGGCATTTGATACCGACGAGAATCCCATGGTCGGAGGAACCATTGGTGACCATGTTCCGATTTACGGGATTTCAGACATCCAAAAACATCTGATGGGCACAGATATTGAGACTGCTATTTTGACTGTTCCAAGTGTGAAGTCACAAGAAATTGCAGATATTTTAGTCGATGCTGGTATTAAAGGCATCCTGTCTTTCTCACCAGTTAATCTCGATGTCCCTGATGACGTGATTGTCCAGTATGTGGACTTAACGAGCGAACTTCAAACCTTGCTCTACTTTATGAACCGTCAAAAAGAGAGTTAAGCCTATCCTGACAAAAGGAGTGTGACGCCTATCACCCCAAGACTGATAAGAGCGTCTTACTCCTTTTTAGTTTACATTTTCCTATCACTGTTATCATAAATCGCTATTTTACAGACGTCAACTCTTATGCTATACTGGACAAATAACTCACAAGATAAGGATAATTTATGACAAAACCTCTCATCGGTATTTTTGCCAATCAACGCCTCAACACCGCACTTGATAATATTCCGTGGACCTATGTCCCAACAGGGTTTGCTAAAGGGGTTGAAAAAGTTGGCGGTATTCCTCTCGTCTTTCCAATGACCACACAAAACGATCTTCTATCAACTTATGTGCAGTTGGTTGATAAACTCATTCTCATCGGTGGGCAAAATATTGACCCTAAATTCTACGGGCAAGAAAAAGATGCCTTTGAAGATGACTACAGTTTGGAACGTGACCTCTGCGAGTTGAAAATCATCGCGTTAGCCAGACAACACCAGAAACCTCTGTTTACGGTTTGCCGTGGTACTCAACTGGTCAATGTCGCTCTTGGTGGCAATCTCCATCAAGATATTGTTAGCCACTGGCAAAGTGACTTACCTCATGTCAAGACACACCAGATTGCGATTGAACAGGATTCTTTGCTGGGCAAGGTCTATGGGCAACGTGCGCACATCAATTCTTATCATCGTCAAGCCATTGACAGACTCGCCGATGGCTTACGCGTGGTGGCACGTGCTGTGGATGACCAAACCATCGAAGCTGTCGAGTCTAGCCTGCCGAATTTCCGTTTCCTAGGCGTCCAGTGGCACCCCGAGTTGCTGCACGAGGTCAGCCAAGAAGACGAGCGGTTGTTTGATTACGTCGTTAACCAATTATAAATACCTGTGACTGGATTATCTATTCAGTCACATTTTTTTCAATGGCAGTTAGATTAGTCAAGATAAAAAAGCGTAAGGATCATGACTTAACAGCCTTATTGACTACTTTTACTGGCTATTACGTCTGATTTCCTTCCAGATTTTAGGGATGAGACTTGACAGTTGAAGAATACCAACCACTTTGAAAGGTTATCATGATAAGACTAACTAGGTTCAGAAGGTTTCTTGTTTAGTTTAAAACATCTCCTTCTTCTCTAAAGCTATAATACTGTCGTTTACCCACAATCAAATGATCTAGTAGAATAACCCCCAAATCATCACAGCAGCGTTTTAATTTTTGGGTGAATTGTTTGTCCTCAGGACTAGGTGTGCAGACACCGGATGGGTGATTGTGAATAACAATTACTGACGTCGCCATGCTACGGCAAGCATGGTAGAGAATTTCCCTCGGCTCAGCAACGGAACGCCTCACACCACCAATAAAAACGGTCTCGCGATGGATAATCTTATTTTGACTGTCCAGATAAAGAGCTACTAAATGCTCCTGCTTCTTATCTCCTAGCTCTGCCATCATTTTCTTAGCTAACCCTTGACTGCTGAGAACACGATCTAAGCGAGTAAATTCAGCATCTTTGATGCGGCTAGCAAGCTCGATAATCGCCTTGAACTCAATCGCTTTGACTTGCCCGATGCCTGGCAAAGCTTGTAATTCTTGAACGGATAAGGTTTTTAGGTCAGCCAGATTGGTCAAGCGCGCCAGGATTTGATTAGCAATATTAAAAACAGGTTCGCCTCGTGTGCCTGTTCGCAGTAAGATAGCTAACAGCTCTTGATTGCTCAGCTGTTCAGCACCGTAAGCTAACAATCGCTCTCTGGGTAGTAAAGGGCTCTGCGCAAATTCAACAGAATACATAAAAATTCCTCCACACGATTATTCGCAATGGAGGACTGATTTTAAGACAAGGTGGTCTTATTTTTTTTATGAATGTAATCTTTCAAGATTTGATAACAACTGGCTGCGACCGGAACAGCAACTAGCATACCTAAAATCCCTGCAACAGCACCACCGATAGTGATCGCAACCAACACCCAAATTGCAGGTAGACCGATTGACTCGCCCACCACACGTGGGTAGATAAGGTTGCCCTCGAATTGTTGGAGCAAGACTACAAAAATAACAAAGATAATCGCCTGTTGAACAGACTGGGTCAAAATCAGGATGGTCCCGATGGTTACTCCAATATAAGCACCAACAACCGGGATAATCGCTGTAAAGGCAATCAGAAGGCTAATCGTCCCTGCATAAGGGAGTTTCAAGAAACTCATGCCTATAAAGGTTAAACTTCCCAAAATCACCGCTTCTAAGCTCTGACTGACAAAAAAGCCACGAAACCGCTGGTCAAAGATGCCAATCAAATAGTAAATGGTCTTAGCAAATTTTCCGGTGAAGGTATCAATCAGCAAGGAAAACTGGCGTCCCAAACTCTCTTTACTTGCCAGAACATAGATGGAAAAAATTAAACTGATAAAAACAGTCATGACAGTGTTCGCAATGGAGGTGGCAGACGTCAACATGCTGGTTAAAATGTTTAAGACCTGATTCAGGAGTTGCTGGCTATAATTAGCAATCTGCTGGCTCAAATCCGTATTCGCACCCGTTTTTTCAAGCAACTCTTGCACCCAAGGTTTCTCCTGCAGATCAGCAATCACCTCTCTAATATGGTCAATATCCACTGTTAGTAAGGTCTTAATACTTGAAATCAAATCGGGCAAAACCACGCTAAAAATGATGAATACAAGTAAGATGAAACTGAGATAAGACAGTAAAAGAGAGACAGACTGTCGCCACTTAGGGGCTTTTTGGTTAAAAAGAATCTGCCATAATTTCTCATAGGCTTTCATGACAATATTGACAATATAAGCAATACCAGCTCCTAGCAAGAAGGGCTGTGCAGCCTTGAAGCCTGTATCAACTAAGCCTGCCGCACTTGACCAATAGGTCCATAGCAAAAAGCAAGATAAAAAAGATAGAAAAACAGTTAGCACAACTGATTTATTAAAATTCATAGCATCTCCTTCACACTTAAATTTTAGTGAGCACTTCTCGTTCAATAACACTCAGAACGCCATGATCACGATGATTTGGCGCTAGAAAATGAGCTGCGTCTTTCACTGCATCTGGAGCATTGTCCATTGCATAGGAATGATGAGCCAGTTGAAGCATTTCAATATCATTGCCCCCATCACCAAATGCCATGAGGTCTTCTGCTGAAATACCCCATTTATCCAAGAGATGTTGCAGACCCCAAGCCTTGTGTAAACCTGTTTCGATAACGTCAACTGATCCATATCCGCTGGTTGTGGCAGTCAAATTTCCTGAGAAATGAGTGTTAAAGACCGTAATGATGTCATCACACTGTTCTTCTGGTAACATCATGCCCAGTTTTAATATCGGTTCATCAGGCAACTCAGAAAAACTGGTCAAACGTTTTATTCGAGATAAAAAGAGCGACATTTGTTCAGCTTCGATAGCGAAATGATTAAACGGAAAATGAGCATTTTCCAACAGATAAAGACCGTTTGCAGTGGTGATAGAAATGCAATAATCAGCCTGCTTGTCCTGATAATAAGCTAGAAAATCAGCAACTAACTGCCTGTCCATTGTCCTGCGCACCAGCTCTTCACCACGATCAATCACATGACAACCATTGTCTGCAACAAAGGCAATCCTATCTAAAAAACCCTCAAACATCAAGGACAAACGTCCCATATTATTCCCACTAGCCACAACAAATCGGATGTCTTGATGATCTAGCTCTTTTAAGACTGTTTCAAATCGTTCACGATCATAAAGTCCCCTATGATCTAAAAATGTGCCATCCATATCTGTCGCAATTACCTTAATCATACAATCTAACCTTTTACCTTTCAAGGGGGTGCAAAAATAAGATAAAACTTCCCATATCTCTCTAAAATTATACCACAAAACGCAAAAAAAGCGTACCTGCTCGGTACGCTCAAGGTTATAGGTCTATCTGACTGCCATCTCTGAAATGAAAGCAGACGTGTTCCTTATCTCTAATAATAACTTTATCAACCATTGTCTGCCATAGTTTTAAGTCAAAGGTCTCCACTAAGTGAGGGGTATTCGCCAACCCATCAATAAACTGTTTCAGCTCTATTTCTCTATGCTTTTGACTGGCTAATTCTTCTTGAGCCTGTGAGAGATTATCGTTTGTTATTGAGTAGTTGCGAGCTAAAGACTCATACCGTTCTTGAAAGTCTTCCTGTGGCAAGTTAGTACGAGCGTGTCGGTCAATGAGGGACTCCAGGGCATAATGCTGGTCTGACAATTCTTTCTCCAGAGTAGAAATGGTGCTTTCAAACGTAGAACAATCCCCAACTATCTGAAGCAAGGCAGATAAATTAGACAACACTTCTTCCTGATGAACGAGCAGGCGATTAAGCCCTTGTACAAATAAGTCCTTGATTTGGGTTTCAGTGAAATGAGGTGTCGAACACTTGTCTTTTCCTTTATACTTGGACCTGCATTGGTAAATAGTTCGCTTATACTTACTGGTCGAATGCCAAACCTTACTACCAAAACTTGATCCACAATCTCCACAGATTAACTTACCTGAAAAATGATTGCCTGTCTGCCGTTTCTGCTCTAGTCTATCAAGCTCAACTTGAACGGCGTCAAAGGTTTCTCGGTCTACAATGGCATCATGGCTATCTTCCACATAATACTGAGGCAATTCTCCCTCATTAGCTTTCTGACGTTTGGTAAGGAAGTCTACTGTAAAATGTTTCTGAAGAAGGGCATCACCCTTGTACTTTTCATTTCGAAGCATTCGCTTGACAGTGCCATAGCTCCAACGACTCTTGCCTGCTGGCGTAGGAATGCCTTGCTGGGTTAGGTCTGAGGCGATTCTATTGGGGTTTATCCCCAATAAAACCTGTTGAAAAATATAACGGACAATCTTGGCTTCTTCTGGGTCAATTTCAAACCCTCCTCCTTCTTTCTGACGAAAGCCCATTACTTGGCTGTAGGAAAAGGTGACCTTGCCCTGTGCTAACTGTCGCCTGCGTCCCCAAGTCACGTTCTCCGAAATGGAACGACTCTCTTCTTGAGCTAGACTTGACATAATAGTGATAAGCAACTCTCCCTTGGCGTCAAAGGTCCAAATGTTTTCCTTCTCAAAATAAATCTCAACCCCAGCCTCCTTGAGTTGACGAACCGTTGTCAAAGAGTCAACAGTATTTCTGGCAAATCGGCTGACAGATTTGGTAATGATAAGGTCAATTTTTCCCTTCAAGGCATCGTCCACCATCTGTCGGAATCCTGTGCGACGCTTGGTTGATGTCCCTGATATCCCTTCATCCGAATACATCCCCACAAACTCCCAATCTGTTCGTCCTGTAATATAGCTCGTATAATACTGAACCTGAGCCTCATAGGAAGTAGCTTGGTCATCATGGTCAGTAGACACCCTGGCATATCCTGCCACTCGGCGTTTGGCAAGTGTTGGAATAGGCAAGTGTTGACTGACTTGTTTAACTGGCTCTAACTTCGTCACTTTCTTCATGGTCTTGTCCTTTCCGTCAGTGGTATGACACCTGTTTGATTATCTCGATAAGTGATAATCAACTCCTTTGTCCTATTATTAAATGCCAATCGCTTGATTTCTTGAGGTGAAATGCCTTGTTGCTGAAGCTGAGTAACAATAGCTTCTTCAGTAATCGTTCGATTAGAACAAGCCGTCACTCCACTTTTAGCTCGTGTTCGACAAGAATAGCGAATCCTTCTTGCTCCATCCTTTTTCTTCTCAAGACTATAAATCATATCTAATTGACACTGTCCACAATAGACTCTCCCCTGAAAAAGACCGACTCCTTCATGCTTAGAACGTCTACGGCTGGCTCGCTGACGTTTTTCTTCTTGAACCGCCTTAAAAAGTGCTTGAGAAACAATCGCTTCGTGGGCTTGTTCTACCAAATATTTGCTCATTTGCCCCTTATTCTCTACCGAACGATGACCAAATGCTGGACGGTAGGTTTTCTGTAACACCAACTGTCCTGTATAGGCTTCTTGATTCAAGATATTGTGGATGACTCGCTTGGTAAACCGATTTCCTCTTCTAGTACACACTCCTCTACCTTCCAGTTCTTTGGCAATACTTGAGGCAGACCGACCATCTAAATACCATGAAAAAATCTCTTTCACAACCTCAGCTTCATGAGGTTCTATGACATACTCTTCGCCCTTCCAACGATAACCATACATGTCCTGTGGACTATGAGGTAAGCCTTGAATCGGTTACACTAAACTAGACAGAATTTATAAAGTGTTCTACACTAAAGAAAACAGGAGAACTCTATGTCTAGAAAAATCCGTCGTCAATTTAGTGATGACTTTAAGCAACAAATTGTT